>JAJVID010000070.1 GCA_022072205.1 Acidobacteriota bacterium | reverse complement strand
AGCCTAGCGGCAGAAGCTTCAATTCGACGCCGATAATATCAGCGCCTCTCAGCGATCTGAGGCGCGGCGCCGAAGCCATTCCAACGTCGTCGCCAATGCTCCTGCCGGCGACAATGTATTCGCCGTCAGACAAACCGGAAATAGAACAGGCGACCCGAGATAATCCTGGCCAATCCAGGCCCCCGTTCCTGCCCGACACTGACCAGATAGCGGCCTTCGGGCAGGCCGAAGAGGCGATAGACTCCGCGATCATCCGTCCGGTACATCTCATAATTCATATTGTAGAGCCAATAAAAGTTTTGCGGCTTGCCCCTGCTGTCGAGCCTATGGAGATTGATCGTCTCTTCATTCGCCGGTCGGCCTTGCGAATCGGCGACTCGCCCGGCGATCACGCCGCCGCGTTTGATTTCGATTTCGAGATTTTCGACTTTCTCGCCCTCGGCGACATTGAGCGCCCGACCGCGCCTTCCCATACCGCCATCTCCGGGCGCGATATAGCCCGGCGCGAGCGCGAAGATCGAATAACTTCCGGCGGCGACGCCAGTGAATCGGAATTGCCCTGCTCATCGGTCCCGGCGCGGAGCGCATTGGACGGGTCGGAACGTTGCGGCTGCAACGTCACGGTCACGCCGCGCGCCGGTTCGCCTTTCAATGTGACGAGGCCGGAGATGGTGGCCGCTACGGTTTTCGTTTCTGCGGGTTGAGCTTGAATTGAAAGAAGCGCGAAAGGCAAAACGAGAATGCTGAGCGCGAAACCGAGTTTTGACATAACACCTCCTGAATTCAGGCGGTTGCGTGTGGGACAATTTGGCAAATTGTCTCACGCAATGATCGCAAGCCGAATTAACGATTGAATCGCAGGACGTGATCTTTCACGCGCCCGCAAGGCCGAAGTTCGATTTCGTTCTTCGCGGCTGCGGCCTCGCGGCGAAGCTTCGCACGTTCAATCGCGTCCCAGGCCGTCGGGCGAACCTGATCATCGTTCGCTTCTTTTTCAGCGGCCTGCCGCGCGTGCAGCAGGTATTTGCCCGGCGCCAGATGTTTGAACTCGAACGAGCCGTCGCCGCGAATGGCTGTTTCGGCGTAACGCAACACGTCATCAGCCGCAGTCGTTTCAGCCGGGATCAGGTGAACGCGAAGACGCTTCGGCAGTCGCGCGCCTTCGATTGCCGGAACGATTTTGCCGCTCAGGCTTGCGGCGCCTTCAGCGATGATGATTTCAACGCCCGAAACTTTTTCGCCCTGTTTGAGTGCGACGCCCGCGCGCGAAACATCCATAGACGAGGGCGGCTTCGGCGGCGACGCCTGAGTGATGGCGCGGACGTACCAGTTTTCATCGGGCAATTCGGGGCTGATCCAATAACGACCGGCTTCGAGGTTCTTCTGAGTGAAGCCGCCGTCTTTTTCGGGCGCAGCCCCGCCCATAGCCAGCCCGGACTGCATCGGCAGAATCCCGGAAGCCAAAATGCCCGGCTTCTTGTCGTCGCGCTTCAACTCGATCAGCGCCTCTTCGACCGTGAACTTATCGGCGCTTTTGCAGGCGCCCTCTGACTTCGAGGGTTCAACCACGACGCGACCGGAGATCGAGCCGAGTTTCAGCAGCTTCAATTCGATTCCGCCGAGATCGGCGCCTCTCACCGCCACACGCCTCGGAAGCGAGGCCGAGAAATCGAAGCTTTCGTTGAATCGAATCGCGCTCAATTCGTATTCGCCATCCTCCACGCCGTGCAGTGAAAAATTCTGGCTGCCCATCAGCGTCGCCATGCCCGCGAGATATTTGTCGGCGGCGCTGGTGAGCGTTACGAGAACGCCGTTGACCAATCCCTCGCCCTGCGTCTCTCCCGCAATCGTTCCGCTGATCGAACGACCGCGAGCCGTGCGGAGGCGGATGTCAACGCTGTTCATCTCTTCGCCGGCGCGAACGTTGATCTCAGTGGCCGCGCCTCTCGGCGATGAAGGGTGATAAGACGGAGTTTCGCGCCGCGATTGTCCCAACCCGGCGAACGTTGGCGACGCCCCGTTGACGCTGACAACGTAAGCGCCGGGTTCGAGGCCGTAAATGCGGTAGACGCCGCGATCATCGGTCATCCGCGACGAATTCATGGCGTTCATCGCGTCGCCGCCGGCGTCGGGCCGGCCTTCGGAATCGCGCACGCGGTCAGCCGACACGCGGACGCCGACCACCGGCTCGCCGAATTCATCGGTCACGCGGCCTGTAATCACGCCGCCTCTGACCAGATTGATGATCACGCTTTCGCCGATGCGGTATTTGCGCGATTGATTCGAGTCGGAAACGTAACCCGGCGACTGAGCCAGCAGCGTGTAAACGCCGTGAGTCAATCCCGCGACTTTGAAATTCCCTTCGGCGTCGGTTGCGGTTTCATTCGCCCCGCTCACAATCGCGCCCAGAGACGCTCGTCCAACGTCGATGGCCATCACGCGCGCGCCGGCGACGGGTTGGCCGTCGTCAGCGATGACCCGGCCCGAAATCGCGCCTTCGCGCTTCGGCTGCGGCTCCTGCGCATTCGCCAGCATAGCCAGAGCAATCGTCATAAAAACCGCGAGCGACATATTCGTCTTTTTCATTGTTCCTCCTCCTGATCCTTTTTGCTCAGATCGAGCATCATCGTGACCTGCGCCTCCTGGCCTTTTGTGACGAAGACTTTTTGAGTGACTGGCGCGGGCGGCGGCAAATTCGGATTGCTTTGCGAACGCGCCGTCAACGTCAGCGTGTATTCGCCCGGCAACAATCCTTCGATCACGAACCGCCCCCTGCCATCAACTTCAGCGTAGCCGCCTGAATGGCCTGCGCCGCCTTCACGGCTCGCAAACACGTTCATCCGCCAATCAGCGGGCAACGCGCCGCCCGCCACTTGAACCTGTCCGCGAATCACGCCCGCGCTTTTTCCGAGAACGATCCGAATGCCGCTGACGGTTTCGACGCCGTTCACGACAATTCCCCCGCTCGCATCGGCGCCGTCGCGCTCGATTCGCACGACCTTCAGCGAGCGGTCGGTGATGCTTGCCGCCTCGAACATCACTCGACCGGGCCTGACGCCTCTGATGGTGAAGCCGCCGTCGCCGCCGATTCGAGACATCGTGGGAGCCATTCCCATCGTGATGGCGTTTCTGTCTTCTCCGTCAGGCGAAGCAGGCATGGAATTCGCCACGATCATCATCTGCGACAAATTCGATTTGGCTGACGGATCGGCGTCTTCGACGATGGCGGCCCCGATGATCGTCGCGCCGCGCTTCGCTCTGATCTCGACATCCGCCACATCGCCGCCTTGAATTTCGAACTTCGCTCCATTGCTGAAATAACCGCTGGCTTTGCCAGTCAGAAACGATTCGTAATCGGCGAGGCTCACCTGATACTGCCCCGGAGCGAGTCCGTTGAACCGGAAATTGCCCCGCTCATCCGTCCTTGAGTTTCCGCCGAAACTGCCGAATCCGCCGTCGCTTCCTGCGGTCTTCATGCAGATCACACCGGCGCCCGCCACCGGCTGGCCCGTTTCGTCATCAACGACGCGGCCCAACGCTTCGTAAGTCTGTTTGGCGCCGCCGAACCTGATGTCAACGCCAGTGGCTTCGCCGCCTTCCGTGACCGCAACGAACTTCGCCTGATTCTCGATTGTGGCGCCGGGATACCACGTGCGCGGGTATTTGCCTGCGGCGCCAACCATCAAGCCATCAGAATCTCCGCCAGCGCTGACCAGATAGCGCCCGGCGCGCAACGCGTAAATTCGATAAACGCCGCGATCATCGGTTTGAAATGACTCCCAGTTGGAGAAGTTGCGATATTCCTGCTTCTGCCCCTGCTCATCCACGATTTGCAGGCTGATGGTTCTTGCGATCAGCGGACGGCCATCGGCGTCGGTCACGCGACCGGTGATGACGCCGCCGCGCACGAGCGCGAAATCAACGTCAGCGCGCGCTTCGCCTTCATCGAGCGACAACGATTCGACCAGCGCCTCGATCTGCGACCGCTTCTCCCTGACGCAACTTCCCATAAGCGCCTGTATTTCGTATTTGCCTTCCGGCAGGTTGAAGACGCGGTAGCGCCCATCGGCGTCCGTGATGGCGTTGTAAACCTCGCGCGCGCTGCCTCCTGCGATGCGGGCGAGAGGATTGTTTTCCTCCGAGTTCAATTCGGTGATGGTGATTTTGGCGTTGGCCGCCGGCTTGCCTGCGATGGTCACGCGCCCGCTGATTGAAGCTGTTCGCGGACGGTTGTCGCGTTGCGGCGTTTGCGCGCCGGCGTGAGCGAATACAAAAGAGAACGCTGAGACGAGAATCAGAGATCGAGCGAATCGAATCATATCGGCCTCCTTGAAAGTCGCTGAGAAACAAACGCGATTGGCGTCGCGTCAGGAACTGGGCTGCTTTGAAACTTCCACGGACGCGGGCATTGTACGAGCCTCGCCTGAGCGCGACAAGGCGATTCCACCTGGGTGCGCATCGCTTCTAGCGCGCTCTCATGGCTTTTGCAAAGTCGTCAGGGCGACACTAAAACCCAAGACCTAAAATCTAAAACCTATAAATTTTTCCTTCGAGGGCTTCATCAATCGCTGATTCGGAGGAAAAGTTTTTAGGTATTAGGCGGTCGGTTGTAGGTTTTAGTTACCATAACTGACTTTGCATAAGCCCTGTAGCGTGCTCTTGACGCATGCCGACGCGCTCAATAAAATCCATCATTCTCGTTTGACCATGTGGGAACTCCTATATCAAACATCTCCAATTTCACACCCACTCGGAGGCTGACTTGATCGAAGTTGAGCATCTCGTAAAGAGCTACGGGCAGGCGCGCGCCGTCAATGACATTTCATTTAAAGTCGAAAAAGGCGAAATCCTGGGCTTCCTCGGCCCGAACGGCGCGGGTAAAACAACAACAATGCGAATCCTGACCGGCTATCTGCCGGCGACGGGCGGGACGGCGCGGATCGCGGGCTTCGACGTGTTCGAGCAATCAATGGAAGTCCGCAAACGCATCGGCTACCTGCCGGAAACCCCGCCGCTGTATCCTGAAATGACCGTCAGCGATTACCTGGCTTTCGTCGCCCGGATCAAAGGCGTTGCGGCGGGCGATGTTCCTAACCGTGTCGCCGAGGCGATGCGGATGGCCAACCTGACTGAGCGCAAAGACGAATTGATCAAACGCCTGTCGCGCGGCTTCAAACAGCGCGTCGGCATCGCGCAGGCCATCGTCCACAATCCGGATGTCGTCATCCTCGACGAACCGACCGTCGGACTCGATCCGAACCAGATCAAAGAGGTTCGCCATCTGATCAAGGGGCTTGCGGGCGAGCACACGATCATTCTTTCGACGCACATCCTGCCGGAAGTCGAGATGACCTGCGACCGCGTGGTGATCATCAACAAAGGCCGCATCGCCGCGATTGACACGACTGAAAATCTGACGACGCAGCTCAAAGGCGGCGAACGCGTGCGCCTTCAGGTCAAAGGCTCTGCCGACAGCTTGCGCGACACGCTCGCGGCAATCGAAGGCGTCAAGAACGTCGAGGTCAATTCAGCCGAACACGGTCTGGAAGCCGACGGCCTGGTCAACGCCGAAATCGAAAGCGAAAGCGGCACAGACCTGCGCGCGCGCATCGCCTCACGCATCGTCGGCGGCGGCTTCGATCTATTGGAACTGCGCGCCGTCAACCTGAGCCTCGAAGACATCTTCATGCAATTGACGACCGAGGAGAAGGCTGAAGAGAAAGCCGTGGGGAAAGCCGCGTAGCAATCTCAAATCTCCAAATTGAGATTCGAGATTCAAAGGGGAAATTATGAAAGGGATTCTTGCCATCTACCGCCGCGAACTCAGCGGCTACTTCGTTTCGCCCATCGCCTACATCGTCATCGGATTTTTCCTGGCGCTGACCGGATATTTCTTCGCGGACATTGTCGGAAGAGTAATCGAATACTCGTTCAGGGCGCAGATGCAGAGCATGCAAATGCAAGGCGCGCCGCCTCCGATTGACGCGCCGATGCTGGTCATCCGCAACTTCGCCGGGTTCGTCACGACAATTCTGCTCTTCCTCGTGCCGATGCTGACGATGGGCGTTTACGCCGAAGAGCGCAAACGCGGCACGATGGAGATGCTGATGACTTCGCCCATCACCGAATTCCAGATCGTGGTCGGCAAATTCCTCGCCTCGCTGACGCTGTTCGTGGTGATGCTGGCGCCGACGCTGATCTATCACTTCATCATCGGGCGTTACAGCGAACCGGCTTTGCCCTGGCGGATCATGTGGGCGGGTTATCTGGGAATCTTCCTGCTTGGAGCGGGGCTGCTGGCGCTGGGTTCGTTCATCTCTTCGCTGACAGAAAACCAGATTGTCGCGGGCGTCTCCACGTTCGTCGTGTTCCTGATGCTGTGGATACTCGATTTCGGAGTGCGCGGTTCGAGCACTACCTTCGGCGAAATCATGAAGTACCTCTCGATCCTGCAACATTACGACACCTTCGCGCAGGGCGTGATTGATACGTCTTCGATCATCTTTTACCTGTCGGTAGTGGCGCTCGGCCTCTTCCTTACGCTGCGCAATCTGGATTCGATGCGCTGGAGGAGGGCTTAATAGGAACGGGAGTGGGGAGTGGGGAATGGGGAGTAGGTGGTCAAACATACCCCCCCCATTCCCTATTCTCTACTCCCTATTCCCCCTGACAAATTATGAACAACAATCGTCAAGAGATGACAAAACTCGCGGGCATTGTCGGCCCGGCGCTGGCGCTCGCGGGCTATATCCTCTATTCGAGAGAGCAGGTCTGGAAGTGGTACATCATCGCGCTGATCGCCGTCGGCGCGGCGCTGCTTCTCGCTTCGATTGCTCTCAACTTCAAATCAATCGTTGCGTTCTTCCGCGGACGCCAGGGCAGGCTCGGCGCGAACACTGTCGTGTTGTCGGTCGCCGTCATCGCCATTCTCAGCGTGGTCAATTTTCTGGGCTACCGGCACCACAAACGCTTCGACCTGACTGCTGAAGGTTTGTACACGCTGTCGGATCAGACCAAAAAGATCGTCGGCAATTTGCAGAAGGACGTGAAGGTCATCAAGTTCGACAAGGGCAACGACCAGCAACTGGCCGATCAGATGGCGGAGTTCAAATACCTGAGCAACCGCATTAGCTACGAGCGGATTGACGCGGATCAAAACCCCGGATTGGCGCGCCAATACGCCGCGCGCAACGGCGAGACGCTGGTCGTGGCGGGCGAGCGCACCGAACGACTGCAACAAACCGACGAACAGGCGCTGGTCAACGCGATCATGAAAGTCACGCGCGACAAACTCAAACGCGTCTGTTTCACCGAAGGCCACGAAGAAAAAGCGATGTCCGGAACCGAAGCCGACGGCTTCGGCACGGTCGAAGGAGTTCTGAAGAGCGAGAATTACGAAACCAAGTCGGTCAACCTAATCTCGTCCGGCCAGGTTCCCGCCGAGTGCGACGTGCTGATTTCCGCCGGGCCGAAGAAAGCTTTCCTGCCGCAGGAGGCCGCGATGATCGGCAAGTATCTGGACGAAGGCGGCAAGGTGTTGTTGCTGGTTGACCCGGAACCCGATCATCCGAACAGCGACCCGCAACTCGGCGACGTGCTGAAAGCCTGGAACATCAATCTGGGTAACGATGTCGTGCTCGACGCCAGCGGCGCGGGCCGTTTGATCGGCCTCGGCCCTGCGGCGCCGGTCGCAGGCAATTATCCCGACCATCCGATCACGAAAGACATGAAGCGGTCGGCGACGTTCTTCCCGATGGCCCGCTCGGTCAAGACCGGCGATTCGGCCAAAGGTGAGGCCCTCTTCACCGAACTCATCAAGACTTCGGATAACAGTTGGGGCGAGACCGAGTTGAAAAACAACGAAGCCAAATTCGACGCAGGCAAGGACACCAAAGGCCCGATTAGCCTCGGCGTCGCTGAGACCAAAAAGATCGGCGACAAGGAAGCGCGCCTGGTCGTGATCGGCGATTCAGACTTCGCCACGAACAGGTACATCAGGCTGCTCGGCAATGGCGACCTGATGTTCAACACGGTCAACTGGCTGGCGCAGGACGAAGACCTGATTTCGATCCGCCCGAAGAGCGCGTCCAATCGCAGCATCACGATGACCGAAGCGCAGCAAAGCACGTTCTGGTGGCTGACCGTTCTGTTCATGCCGCTCGCCGCCGCCGGCGCGGGCGCGTACATCTGGTGGAAACGAAGATAGAGCTATGAAACGAAACACTCTGATCCTTCTTCTGGTCGCGGCGGTCGCGGCGACAGCCGTTTACTTCCTTGAAGTCAAACCCGGCAAATCGCGCGACGAAGCGCCTGACAAAAGCCGCTCGGCGTTCAAATTCAGCCGCGAAGAAATCGCGGGCATTTCGCTGACTCGCGGCGGACAGACAATCAATCTCGAAAATCAGAACAACAAATGGGTGATCACGCAGCCGGTCAGCGCCGCAGCCGACGAATCGGCGTTGAACTCGCTGATCGGCGATCTGGTCAGCGCGCGCATCGAGACCGAATTCCCACCGTCAGGAAACGATCTGAAGCAATACGGCCTGGCGGAGCCTGCGGTCAAACTCGAAGTCAAACTTAAGAGCGGCCAGACTCATCGTGTCGAACTCGGCGCGAAAGCTCCCGGCGACGTTTCGGCCTACGCCAAAATTGACGGCGCGCAAAACATCGGACTGGTTTCGGCTGGATTGCTGAACAACGCCGACAAATCGCTCAACGATCTGCGCGACCGCTCGGTGCTCGGCGCGACGCAGTACGAATTGAACTCTATCAGGATCGCCGGCGAGGGCGGGAGTTTCGAGATTGAGAAGAAAGAGTCCGAGTGGAACATCAAAACGCCCGTTGAAGCGCCTGCGGACGAAGGCCAGGTCAACAGCCTGCTCGCCGATCTGACCGGCGCCAAAGCCACCGAAGTCGTCAGCGAAAACGCGGACGACCCGGCGAAATACGGTCTCGACAAATCGAAGAATTCGATCACGGTCAAACTCGCCACCGGCGGCGAACGGACAATCAACATCGGCTCCAAAGTTGACGACGGCTATTACGCCAAAGCTTCCGACCGTCCGCAGGTCATCAAAGTTGATCAGGCGTTTTACGACAAGCTCAACACGAAGCCTGCGACGCTGCGCAGCAAACAGTTCGTCAAACTCAACCGCGAAGACCTGACGAAGGTTTACATCAAAAACCCGAATGTCACGCTCGTGGCCGAAAAGAAAGACGATAAGTGGATGATCGTCGAGCCTGCGGACAAGAAGGACAAAGAAGCTTCGACGTTCAAGATTCTCACTCCGCTCGAATCGCAGGCCACCGAGGTGATTGACAAACCGACAGCCGCCATCGCCGCGAAGCTGGCCAAACCCGCCGCCGAAGTCCGCCTGACCGACAAGAACGGCAAAACAACGACCCTCAAAATTTCTTCCGCCGACGGCGAGAATGTTTACGTGAAGGTTGATGGGCGGCCCGAAATTTACAAAGTCGGCAAAGTCCTCCTTGACGGTTTGAGCTTCAAAGCTGACGAAGCGGTCAACTAATTTTCAACAACAACGTAGGGGCGGGTTTTCCCCGCCCGCGTCTGAGTTTCGAGCGCGGGCGGGGAAAGCCCGCCCCTACGGCGCTTTCCCGCCACTGTTACCCAACTGACAGACCTCCCTGTTAAACTGCCTCCACAATCAGAAATCAGAAGGAGGTAATCAATGAGCAACAATCAAGGACGAGAGATCGCCACGCTTGCCGGCGGTTGTTTCTGGTGTCTGGAAGCGGTCTTCGATGAACTGCGCGGAGTCGAGAAAGTCGAATCCGGCTACGCGGGCGGTCACACGATCAACCCTACCTATCGTGAAGTCTGCGACGGCGCGACAGGTCACGCCGAAGTCACGCAGATCACTTTCGATCCGCAGGCAATTTCTTTCAGCGAATTGTTGCAGGTCTTCTTCACCATTCACGATCCGACGACGTTGAATCGGCAGGGCGCGGACGTGGGCACGCAATACCGTTCTGCCATCTTTTATCACTCACCTGAGCAGCGCGAAATCGCCGAGCAGGTCATCGCCGAATTGTCTGCGGCGAAGGTTTGGGATGATCCGATTGTGACCGAGGTGACGCCGCTCACTGAGTTCTATCCGGCTGAGGAATATCACCGCGATTATTTCCAGCGAAATCCCGCGCAGCCGTATTGCCAGGCGGTGATCGCGCCTAAAGTGTCGAAGGCCAGAAAGCATTTTCTGGACAAGCTCAAACGCTAAGGCTGGGAATGGAGCAATCAACAATGAAGCTGATTTCAGTCAACGTCGGATTGCCTCGCGAAATCTTCTGGAAGAACCGCGCGATTACTACGGGAATCTTCAAAGAGCCTGTCGCGGGCCGCGTCGCCGTGCGCAAACTCAATCTCGACGGCGATCGTCAGGCCGATCTGAAAGTTCACGGCGGGCCTGACAAGGCCGTCTACGCTTACCCGTCGGAGCATTACGATTTCTGGCGCGGCGATTTGCCCGGAGTTGAATTGCCGTGGGGAATGTTCGGGGAGAATTTCACGACCGAGGGTTTGATCGAAAGCGAGATCAACATCGGCGACCGCTTCCGCATCGGCGCCAGCGAGCTAATGGTCACGCAGCCGCGAATGCCCTGCTTCAAGCTGGCCGCGAAATTCAACCGCGACGACATCATCAAACGCTTCCTGGACAGCGGGCGATCAGGTTTTTATCTGGCCGTGATCGAAGAAGGCGAAGTCGGCGCGGGCGACGTGATCGAGCGCATTCATCGCGACGAGAGTGGCGTCACGGTCGCCGACATCGTCAACGCCTACGTGAACGGAACTGAAGACCGCGACTGGCTGCTGCGCGCGTCACAACACGAAGCTTTGTCCAAAGGCTGGCGCGAACATTTTCAGAAACAGATCGAAAAGGGTGTGTTATGATCCCGGCCACGTTAGATCCCTGCCCCGAAATTCTCATCTCGAAAGGAATCATCTGATGAAGAGAGTATCGGCAATTTGCGTCGTAACGCTGATGGCATTGATCGCCGCGCGCGCCGTTTCGGCTCCGCCGCCGAAATTCGCGGGCGTCTGGGTATTGAATCGGAGCAAGAGCGCCGGATTGACCGGGGCGCTGGCGAATGCTGAAATTCGTTTGATCGTCACCCAGGACGACAAGCAGATCACGGCGGAGCAGAAGGTGATCATCAAAGGCCGCGAACAGCCCTCGCAGGAATTTTTCTATAAACTGGATGGCAGCGAAACCACCGCCGAAGTCGTGCGCCCGATGGCGGGGACGATGAAACTCAAAGCCAAATGGATCGAATACAGCCAGACACTTGAACTGACTTCGATCATCACCGGCGATAACGAAGGCAAGGAGACGACGATCACGACCAGAGAGCAATGGCAGTTGCGGGAAAATGGCAAAGCCCTGCAGATTGTCCGCACGCGCGAAACACCGCAGGGCAGGAAATTGTTCGGACTGCATTTCGATAGACAGGAATAAGGTTTCGGGAATACAAAAAGCGCAAGGGAAGGAGATGCAAAAAGCGCATAGAAAAACCATTGATTGGTTTGCGCCTTTTGCGTCTCCTTCCCTTGCGCTTTTTGTGTTCCTCCGCATCCATCCTTTGAGCGCACACTGTGAATAAGCGCGCCAAAAGATGGGGAGCGCGCGCCGTAGTCGTGGATTGTGAATCAGCCGCGAGAGCTGTTTCACGGCGGCCTCCTGATTGCCTGAGTCCGCGCCAGTTCGGCCTGGCAACCGAACTGTTTGTCAATGATCGCCAGTACGAAGTTGGTGATCGCTTTGATCAGCTCTGTCATAGAATTTCTCGACCTCGGCCTGCCACAACTTCGACCGCGCTCCAAGACCACAAAATATTGGGGTTTTTCCGGCAACTCCCAGATATCCAATTTCGTTGTACGCGGCTGCTTTCGATGACGAACCGATCGCGGGCGATTTCTACGGAGACGGCCCGGCTGATGCGGCCACCTGGCGTCCGGGCAAAAGCCACTGGCGCGTCAAACTCAGTTGCGACGGTCAAACGATGTTCGCAACCCGTGGACAGGCAGGTGGCAATCCCTCCACCGCCAAACAGCCCTGAAACACCGTAGCGCAAGCAGGCCGAGGTTGCTTCAATTCGGCAATGGACGCATCAAAGAGGCGGCGTGACCTCAACCTGCTTGCTTTGCTTTTTCATAGAACTCGCCGATCAATCAATCGCCACAGACTGCCACCACGCGTGGGCGATTTCAGGATGCGCGATGTCGCTGTGCGCGCCTATGACCAGCGCCTTCTCCTTGATCACTTCGCCGCTGGCGAGGTTGTAGATTCGGCCCGCCTTGAAATTGTATTGATGATCTTTCTTCTGAATCGGCAAGCCTTCGGCGATGTCGTCCAGGCCCTGAATGCCGAACGCGCCGATGCCGCCGTATTTCGGCAGTTCGACCGCGAAATCAACCTGGCGTTTCAATCCGGCGGCCAGCGGGTAGAAAAATCCGACGGCCGAATCGTGCTCCGACCACGTGGTGACGATTGCGCCTTTGATGCGGTTGTTTTTGACCAGACGATTGAATGCGCCGGCTTTGTCCTTCGCGTGCGGAATCTTCGGGCAGAAGGCCCACAACGACATCGCGCCCTGAGCCAGCAACATCGAGTGAACCGGATTGGGCGCCATCGTCGCGTCGGACGATCCGGCGGTCATCGCGGTGACGACGATGCAGCCGAAGCTATGCCCCATCAGATGAAATCGCACGTCGCGTCCCGGCGCGGCCTGCTGCATCTTCCGCAGCAGATCGTTCGCGCCCGATTGGCCGATGCTCCGCGCGCGGTCTTTCATCCGCCAGAACGACAGCACGCGCAGCGGCGCCAGCAGATCGCCCCAACTGAAACCGCCTCCGAAATTGGCGAAATCGTCTTCATTCTCTTCATCGGCGGCGCGCCCGTTCTGGAAGATGTCTTCGGGGTCGAAGGCCTCGCGCTCTTCGTTGTCGAGTCCGAGCCTGCTGTTGATTTCCAGATAAGCCTGGCGCACTTCGTCCGGCAGCGAGTCAGGCTCGTCCAATTCCAGATAGGCGTTGTAGATCGTTTCGAGTTGCGGGCGAATCTCATCCGAAGCGTCGAGCAGCGCAAGCTGGTTTTTGACCGCGTTCACGACTACATCATCGCCTTCAGCGGCCAGGTTGAGGTCGAACGCGCCGCCGGTGTCTTCGTTGCCGAACGGCTTGCTGGGCCAGTGCAATCCGATCAGCAGCGGTCTGAAGTTTGGCCGCTTCTTCTTCACGGCTTCGATGTCGTCGGCGCAATTCCACAGATTGGCCATCCATTTGTCGTATTGCGCCTGCGCGTCGTCAATGTCTCCCAGCCAGCCGTGACTCATCACGAAAACATCAGTGACGGGCTGGTTTTTCAATTCGTCGAGGACAAGCTGGCTCAGCACGCGCCCGTCATTGGCCGCGCGCTCTGCGCCTTTGCTGTCGAAGTTGATCAGGTAATAGTCTTGAGTCGTCTTTGGGATTTGTCGTATCGGCATGATTTTTCTCCTGGAAAATACCTGGGTACGCATCGCTCCCAGGGTTGTTTCAAGTTGCTCCTTCGGCGTTCATCCGCCAGTTGATCTCTTCGCTGGCTATGTAAAAAACCCGCTCGACTTCAGGCGGCAACGACGTGTGACCGTCGCCTTTGATATTGCGTAATCGGCGAAGCGTTTCCTGGTCGCCGATTTCGGCCAGCGCCTGCAATGCTTTCGTCCGCAGGTAGGCGTCAGCCTGCCGGCGTTGCGCTTTGGCGATCCTGATCTCGTCGAAATCGCCGAGCGCGACTTCTTCAAATTTCTCCTTCCAACTCTGTTCGTTGAGATTGCCGAAGGCCAGGATGGCGCGGCCTTTGAGCAGGAAATCGGCGCGGTTGTCGGTCAACATTCGCTCGACGAAGCGGCGCGCGCGCGTATCGGGATTGCGCAACTGGCCGATCAACAGAATCAGCATCTCGTGCCAGCCGGCGAACGGGGCTTCGGAGATTTTGAAGTTTTCGTCTTCGAGCTGGTCGAGGCTCGGAATCAATTTGTAGACGACCGAATTCATGACCTCTTCAGGATCGAGCAGCGACAGCGCGTCGGTGATGGCCCAGCGCGTTTCGCGCTCGGTCTGCTCGCTCAGGAAAGTTTCGTAAAGGATCGCGCGCGACTGATCGTTGTCTATGTCGCCGAGCGCGAACGCGGTCATCGCGGGCAAGGCTGCGGGAATTTTTTCGGCCTGGCACTCCGCTTCGGTCTTGCGGAGCAGCGCGGCCAGTTCGTTGATGTTCTCTTTGATTTTCTTGTCGGGCTGCGCCGGGTCGCTGGCTTCGGCCCAGAGCGTCACGACTCTGGCCAGCGCGGGGTCTGCCGCTTCCAGTTCTTTTTCAAATCCCGGCATCATTCGCCTGAGCGCGCGGCCTGCGGCCTGGCGGATGCCGCCGTATTCGTAAACGCGATTCCTGTTGTGCGAGATGCGTGTCGGCGTCATCGCAACGCGCGCCAGATAAGGCACGACTTCCGGCTTGCGCTGGCGGCCAAGCTCTTCGATAGCGCGCAGCCGTTGGAACGAGCGCGGCTCGTTGACGGACGATGAGCGCCAAATCAAAGCCTCTATCACGCGGTCGGCGACGTAACTCGACTCGATGGTCCGCGAGCGTTCGAGCAGTTGATGCACCGCGTCGAGAATCTGTTCAGGCTGCGCGTCGAAGTCATCGCCGTTCGCCTGGCCCGGCGAGAGCGCCGCGCGGTGAGCGCGAATCATTTCCTGCAACGCGCCCGCGATGAGCTTCGACACCTTGCGCGAGCCGACAGCCCGGCGGTTGTCGAGCAGCCACAGCAGCGCGTCGCGCGCCTCGTCAGCGAGTTCGCCGGTCGCGCCGGTTCCCTGCGCCTTGCGCTGATCGCGGGCGCGCTGGCTTTCGAGCAGACAGCGCGAAGCCAGAAACACGCGCTCGCTTTCGGCGAACGATTCGCCGTAGATGATCTGTTCGAGCAGGTCGTCGGAATTCGGCAGCATCCCGCACAACAGCGTCAGCGTGTCCTGCCACCAGCGCACCTGGTTGATGCGGCCCAGCCCTCCGGTGATCCGCTCCCAATACGCTTCGGCCTTCCCGTCGGGCATTTGCGCGATCAGCGCCTGCGCGCAGCAATAAGATTGCAAAGCCGGGTAAAGGAACCTGATCGCGTCGTTGCCCGCCATCGCCAGCAGATCGCGGACGATCAACTGGCTGAGCATTTCTTCCAGCCTGTATTCACGGCCTCCGCGCACTTCGGCCATCAGCGGAATGGCGTCGTGCAGCGGCAGACTCTGGCGGCGCGAAAACTGCATTTCGAGCGCCAGCGCGTAGAGCGTTTCCAGCGCGCGCGATTGCAATCCGCCTTCGCGCGGAACGCGGCCGACTTTGTCTTCGATCACTTCCTGCAGGACGGAGGCGCGGCTCTTCGGATAAATCTCCGCTTTGGCCTGTTCGACCATTCGCACCAGCAGCCAGGGTTGCGCGGCCAGATCGTGAAGCCGCGTCTTCTCCAAAGCTTTGGCCAGTTCTTCGCCCAGCCGGTCGGCGGCCTTGATCTCAGCGTCGCCGGCGCGGTCCGCGCGCAGGTCTTTGATGATCTCGTGGCGCAAATACTTCTCGATCTTGCGGCGGCTGAGCATCTGCACGTCGAGCAGGTGCGTGACCGGCAGCTTCAGAATTCCCGTGTCGCCGTAACCGACGCTCATCACAAACTGGTGACGGTCGAAATACTTGTGAATATTGTTGTGCAGTTCCTCGATGATCTGATTGCGTTCGGATTCGGTCAGGTCTTCGCTGTTGTCGAAGACCACGCGCAGCCGGGGGCTGTCGCCGTCGAGCAACTTCTGCATCGCATCTTCATCAAGTTCGGTCGGCCAGTATTCGTTCAAACTCGCGGTGAGCAGCGCCAGGAAATCAGCCTTTGCTCCGGGCATTCGCATTCGCAGATTCAGATCAACGTAGATCGGCAGAATTTGAAGCTTATCGGGATCGGCCACCGATTCGTCGGCGGTGTGTTTCACCAGCCGCCGCAGGTGAGTCGAACGCGCTGTGCCCCGCTCGCCCGAAATCGCCAGGAAGAGCGGCAGTTTTTTCTCGTTCTTCAGCAATTCGAGCGATTGCGACCACAAATCAACGCGCGCCGCCATCTGTTGCGCGACGCGCTCCCAATTGACCTTGATTTGCCGCCCGGTCAGCATCGTCGCTTCCAGCGGCAGATTGCCGTAACGCCATCGCGGCGCGAACTGGCGGGCCGAAGCCGTGTCGCGCAATGTCGAACGCACCGGGTTGGCTTCAAACAGCCGCCCGCCGGGCGTGCGCATGAACAAGACCGGGATTGCCCAGTCGCTGTGCTGCTCGCTTTGCAGAAAATTGCGCGACTCGTTCAGCGCGCGATCTACCAGGCCGTGCTGCAGCAGGTTGCGGTAAAAGAAATGCGTCAGCTTCCGGGCCAGATCAATCGGCACTTTCTCCTGCATCGCCACGACCGCCGGAAATCCAGCCTCGACCAGTTTCGGCCCCAATCCGACGAATGGGTGCGGGTCTTCGGCGTCGCGCTTGGCCGTTTCGCACGCGGCCAGGAAGATCAATCGCGGAATGCCTTCAAACGCAGCCACCCGCCGCACGATCTCGTCGTCAGGCGCGGGCAGCAAACTTCCATCCTCGTTTTCCAGATAAAGAAAAGCCGTGCCCGTGCGCACCATCTTCCCCTCGAACGCGGCTTTGTTCGGCTGGAATTTTCCGTGACCCAGGTAATGCAGGATGTGGTGCTTGCCGAGTTCTTTCTGAATCGCGTCGGGAGTGGTCGAGCCTTCGAGGACCTTGAATTTCAAATGCCGCAATTTATCGCGCAGCTTGTCGGATTTGACGCCGGTTCGTCCGGGCAGGATCGTGACGGCGATGTCGTCAACGTCAGTCAGAGCGTCGGCGAGGCTCTCGACCTCTTCATCAACTTTGATCTCGGCGTATCCGGCAGGCAGATTCGACGGATTGGAGATGGCGATCAAAATCCTGAGCGGGCGGTCTTTGATCGCGCTCGGCTCGGCTTTCGACAACCGCGTGAAGCGCGAATACGGCGTCAGTTCGGCGCTCGAAAGCGGAACCTGCTGCCCATTCAATTCGACGAACATCCGCTCCCACATCAACGCCTGAAGCTCGTTGCACGCGGACGAAATCCACAACTGGATGCGCAGCCGCCCCGCGCACAGTTCGCGCGCGCGTCCAAGCGCCAGCACGTAGGCCGTCAACACCTTGTCGTTGAAGAGCAGCCGTCCAAGCTTAATCCCGTAATCCCGCACTTCGGATTCGAGCGTGAACAACTCAGTCAACTCTTCTTCGCCGAGTTTCAACTGGCCGGCGTACCAACTGCCGTCATCCAACTCGGCCTCGACCGGATAGATTCGTTCAGGGCCATTCGATCCGAAGATGCGAATCCGCAGCCAGCAATAATCGCCATCCATCGCAACAGACATCGCAAAGTATCCTTTCCAAAAAGGAAGAGAGATAACGGAAATAACGGAAATAACGGAACAGACGGAATTTTCTCAGGGGTTGCCTTCGCGCTTGATATTTGGAACACGCTCCCATTCGAGCAATGGGTAATGTCCGAAATTGGCCAGAAGACCGAGTTGGAAGCCAGTGGCCTTAAGGCAATTCATCACCTGGGCGCGATGATCCGAGGAAATCTTCGAGACAGCTTTGAGTTCGAGAACGATTTTGCCGTAACAGATGAAATCGGGGACGTAGCGCTGCTTGAGAGTTCTATCGCCATAGCTCAGTTTCAGCGGTTTCTGGGCTTCAAACGGAATTCCGCATTTCGCCAACTCAATCTCCAGACATTCCTGATAAACCGCTTCGAGAAACCCGTTCCCCATCACCTTGTAAACATCCATGCAAGCTCCCCTGATCGCATAGCTCTCTACTTCGTAAATCAGTTTCTCGCCCATTTCATCCCTTTTCTTTTTTCCGTCTGTTCCGTTATTTCCGTTATTTCCGTTATCTCTCCTCTTCTCTTTTAACTTAGAGCATCTTTTCTTACGCGCACAGCCGGATCGCCCATCAGCACGTAGCCTTCGGCGTCGTTGCGTTCCAGCCACAGTTCCGCGATTTTGCGATCTGAAACATCCGCGCCGGCGTCTTTGTTTCTGATCTCGTTCGTCAGGCTGACCGAACTGGCGGCGAAAACGTCGTTGAACTCCTTCAACGCCGATCCGAGCGGCAGTCCTTTGACGATGAATCCGATCGCGTTTTCAAACGGCAGCAGTTGCGCCCCCGCGCCCGCCGTGATGATCGAATTCTGCCAGGCGCGTTCGACGTGGCCGATCACTCCGAGCGCCCCGCCGTTCGGATGGCTGAGCAGCGCCTGCGGCAGCGCTGAGAAAAACGGATTCGGCGCCAGCGCCTGTGGCGGAGTTCCCGGCTGATAAGAGAAGCGGTCGGCTTCGGGCGTGCCCGCGCTGAAGCAGGCGAAATGAAAACAAACCAGCCCATGCACCCGCGCGTCCTTCGGCAAATCGGCGGCGGCGAAATAATGATCCGGCTTCAACGGCCCAAGCCCGCGTCCGGGAAAATCCTGGCAGAGCAATGCGCCTTGCGCCCCCGCCTGATTTTCGTGGCCGTTCGGCCAGCCGATGCCGTGACTGGCGGTGAAAAGCAAACACGGGCCGGGCTTGCCCGCGCCGGGCTTGAAAACGCTGAGCAGGTTTCCTTTCGTGGAATTTTCCGGATCAATGAGCCTGCCGGTGTAAGCGACCTTCGCTGACTTCGAGGCGCGCTCGATGACGCTCTTTCCGCCTTCGGCGCCGAGCGCGAGCGGCTTGATCAGAAGCTCCGAGCTGAGCTTGGTCGGCTTGTCGTTTTTATTGCGCGGCCCCCAGAAAACGATTTCCTTGCCGTTCGGAACCTTCGCGGCTTTATCGTATTCGAGCACGCTTTCGACGTATCGCTGGTATCCGTCAACGGCGCTGAAATGCAACCGCCCGACGGCGTAAACCACGTCGAGCGCCTGACCGAAAACAAATGGGATTCGGCTGGGACTGCCGACGAGCAGGATGTAGTACGGAACCTTTTCCGGCTCCACCAGACCGAATTTGATCTTGTGCCGCGCCAGCCATTGAATCACCTGCTCGCCGTCGCGGTATTCCAGAACCTTGACGATGTTGTCGTCGCCGATCTGTTTCCTGCGGTGTTCGATCAGCGGCGTGAAGGCGTCCTTCACCGCCTGGTCTTCGTCTTTGTGAAAAACTATCGCCCATCCAGCCTGTGTGACGTCTTCGAGATCAACGTCGAAAGCGGCGCCCAGGTGTTCGACTTCGGCCTGCCGTTTCGCGGTGTTGATCGCGTTGGCCAGGTTTTTGTCCTGCGGGTGATCAATGGCGATGCGCGACGCGTCGGCATCAGTCATCGGGTTGATCAGATAATCGCCGGTGGTCGCGTCAATTCCATTGAATGCGATCAGGTCGTCAAGACCCGTTTGATTATCTGTAGTAATTTCGTCGGCCATGCTGTCCTCCTTGTTTCGGCGTGTCTGTTCGGCATATCTCATCAAGCATGCCATTTCGGCGAGTTACAAAAGCCAGGAAAACTACGGCTGAGCTTCGACGCGGGGGCGGGAGCAATCGAGCGCCGCGCGCCGGTGTCGAGTATATCCAACCACCACACTTCGTCAATTGAATTGTTTTGGATTACAGTATCGCCTGCTCCGGTAGCGCACGCGTCCTCGCGCGCCCCTCGGAGCGTCGCCTCGAAACATTTTCTACTTAAGCCAGGAAAGGAATAATGACGATGAACTGTCCGAAGTGTGGAACCAATCTTCCGAATGACGCCAGGTTTTGCAGCGTGTGCGGATCGAATCTGATCGGGATGGCCGGAGCAGGCGCGGCGCCTCCTCCACCCCGCAATTACGCAGGCGCGGGCGGCGGCATACACATTGACGCTGATGGCCGAGGCAGTGGACGTGGCTACAGTTACGAAGTTTTGTATCAAGGAGCCTTTGCGATGGCCACTGTGAAATTGCAGGCCGAGCAATCAATCCAGGCCGAAGCCGGAGCGATGGTCGCAATGTCAGGCAACGTCGAATTGCAGTCACAGATGAAAGGTGGATTGATGGGCGCGCTGAAACGCGCGGTCGGCGGCGAGACGGCTTTCGTCTCGACTTTCACGGCGCGCGGCGGCCCCGGAGAAGTCAGTTTCGCTCCCGGCTCGCCGGGCGACATCGCGGCCATCGAGATGAACGGCCAGGTCTTCTTCGTGCAATCGAGTTCATATCTGGCGGGCGACACGAGCCTGGCGATTGACACGCGATGGGGCGGCGCCCGGACGTTCTTCGGCGGCGAAGGGTTGTTCGTCCTGCAGGTACAGGGATCGGGATTGCTGCTCGTTTCGTCATTCGGCTCGGTTCATCGCAAACGGCTCAATCACGGCGAACGATACGTTGTTGACACCGGCCATCTGGTCGCGTGGGAAGGCCACATGCAATACGAATTGCGCAAAGCCTCGACCGCCGGATGGTTCCGTAGTCTGGCCAGCGGCGAAGGCATCGTCGCCGAATTCGCAGGGCCGGGCGAGATTCTGATCCAGACGCGCAATCTGGCGGCTTTCGCCGGCGTGCTCAAACCATTCTTCCCGACGCAGAACAGCAGCGGAGGCGGCGTGAATCTGGGCAGCATCTTTGGTGAATAAAACAACCCCGATCAGGACTGGTCAGGCAATTCGATGGTAAAGCTGCTTCCCCGTTCGGGAGCGCTCTCTAACCTGACTGAGCCACGGTGCGCTTCAGCGATCCATTTCACGATCGGCAATCCCAGCCCGCTTCCGCCTTCGGCGCGCGACCGCGCTTTGTCCACGCGGTAGAAACGCTCGAAGACGCGCGCGGCGGCTTCCGTCGGAATGCCGATCCCGGTGTCGGCGACGCAAAGCTTCACCTGATCGCTCTCGCGCCATAATTTGACGGTAACCATTCCGCCGCCCGGCGTGTATTTGATTGCGTTGTCGAGAAGATTGAGGATCATCCTCCGCAGCAAATCCTCGTCGCCGCGAAAGACAATGTCGCCGGAAGGATCGAAATTCAACGAAATGTTTTTGTTCAAAGCCAGCGCTCGCGCCGACCGGACGCATTCTTCGATCAGGTCGTTGAAATAAAACTCCTCCAGCCTGAGCCGCCGCTGCCCGGAGTCGGCGCGGGCCAGCGCCAGCATATCTTCGACGATGCCGGAAAGGCGTTGCGCCTCGTCCTGAATGATGGATAGCGTTTCACGATATTCCACCGGCTCCCGTTCCTGCGAAAGCGCCACGTCGGCTTCACCGCGAATGATCGCCAGCGGCGTCCGCAGTTCGTGAGACGCGTCGGCGGTAAGCTGGCGCATTCCATCGAACGAACTTTCGAGTCGCGCCAGAAGTTCGTTGAAAACCCGCGCCAGCCTGCCCAGTTCGTCGTTTTTATTTTTCACCGGCAATCGTTCGTGCAGATTCTCAGCGCTGATTCGCTCAGCCTGCGCGGTCATTCCCGAAATCGGAGCGAGGCTCTTGCGCGCGAGCAGATACCCGGCCAGCCCCGCCACCAACAGCATCGCCGGAAGGCTGAGCAGAAAGATCTTTCGCAGCGCCAGCATCTGGTCAATCAGTTCGCGCCGCGATTCGGCCACGACGATTACATACTCGGCGGCTTCCCCGCCCGGCGCGTATGCGACCAGCCGCCACTCATCCTGCCCATCAACCGCCGCAGTCGTGAGAACAGGATCGCGGGTGGCGATTGCCCGTGCCAGAAAATCTTTGGTGGCCGCTGCCGCCGGATGTTTGTCAGCGGGCGACGATTCCGCGTTCTGGTTGTGGTTCGCGGCTACCAACCGGTCGTCGCGGAAGATGGCCAGAAAGAGGTTCTGCTGCTTGTATTCACGGATCGTGTGCGCTGTAGCCACCATCTCATCCTGGCCGTTTTCTATCATCTCGTGATGAAAAAGATTGGCGACAGTGCGCGCCGCTTTCGTCAATGAACCATCGAAGCGGTCGTGCGCATCTTTGTAAATCAAGGCGTAAATCGCAACGCTGAAGGCTACGAGCAACACGCCGAAGATCAACACATAAAGCAATGTCAGCCGCGCGCGAACGCTATTCAACATCTTCATCCACCCCTTGCGCCGACAGGATGTACCCGGAACCTCGCCGGGTGTGAATCAACGGACGGTCGAACCCTTCATCAACTTTTTTACGCAAACGCCGGACGTAAACATCAATGACATTGGACATCGGATCGAAATTTTCGTCCCACACGTGCTCGGCGATCTCTTCACGCCCCAGCAACCGGCCCGGATGCAATGCGAAATATTCGAGCAGCGCGTACTCCTTGGCCGTCAACTCCACGCGTTTGCCCGCGCGCGAAGCCGTATGGCTGGCTGTGTTCAGCGTCAAATCAGCGACGCGCAAGACCGCCGGTCTGAGTTCCTGAGCGCGCCGAAGCAGCGCGCGCACCCGCGCCAGCAGTTCTTTGAAATCGAATGGTTTGATCAGGTAATCGTCGGCTCCGCTGTCCAGGCCCTCGACTCGGTCATCTACCGCGTCGCGCGCCGTCAGCATCAGCACAGGCGTTTTGACGCCGAGTTCGCGCAACTCGCGGCAAACTTCAAAACCGTCTCTGCCCGGCAGCATCACATCCAGAATGATGATGTCGTAAAAATTGATCTCGGTTTGGTAGAGCGCGGTCTCGCCGTCGCCTGCGACATCAACAGCATAGCTCCGCTCGCGCAACCCCTTGGCCACGAAATGCGCCACGCGCGGCTCATCTTCGACAAGCAGGATTCTCATCGGTTTCACCTTCAATCGAACTCTAGCAGCCTGAAAATGAAAAGGCGATGAATCCGGCGTGGAAGGAGTGTCTCGAACGAAATGCGCGCGTTTTTCCAACTCGCAAAACAATATGAGGCTGAAATCAGATGAAAGCCCGGCGCGTCAATGGATGGTGTGAACCTGACCTCATCAGGTTTCCGCTGTGAAAAGTCGAGGCAGTTTGCGGCGCGAGCACCTGTCCCCACAACAGTCGCCGCGCCACAAACCTCCCCGGCAGGCTAAGGACACGATAAAGAGCTATCGGTTTTCATCCTGCATGTACATAATGCGCGTAAAAGCGACAAAACGTATCATGGTGAAGAAGATTTTTTTTGAAAGGCTGTTGGAGCAAAAGGTAGCGATCCGCTCAAGAACATAAATCCAAAGTAACCGAAAGGCTGACATCTCATGAAAGCTTGGCGTGTCAACGAATGGTGCGAACCCGACCAGATGGAGTTCACCGACATTCCAGTTCCAGAACCCAACCCCGGAGAGATACGAATTAAAAATCGAGCCGCCGCGCTCAACTTCTTCGACATCCTGATGATTCAGGGAAAATATCAGGCCAAGCCGCCGCGCCCGTTCACGCCCGGCTCCGAAGTCGCGGGCGTCGTTGACGCGGTCGGCGAAGACGTGACCGAATTTAAACCCGGCGACCGCGTGCAGGCCATGAGTTCGGGGGCCGCGGGCGGCGCGTATTGCGAATATTCAATCGCGCCCGCCGGCAAGACTTTTCGCATTCCAGACGCGATGAGTTTTGAAGAAGCCGCCGCGATGATCGTGATCTATCAGACTTCGTATTTCGCGCTCACGCATCGCACACAAATCAAACCGGGAGAATGGTTGCTGGTTCACGCCGGAGCGGGCGGCGTCGGGTCTTCAGCAATTCAGATCGGAAAAGCGCTCGGCGCGCGTGTCATCGCCACAGCGAGCAGCGAGGAAAAGCTGCAATTCTGCTTGTCGCAAGGCGCGGATCACGCGTTGAGTTACAACGACGCTGGATGGGTTGAGCAGGTGAAACAGATTACCGGCGGGCGCGGCGCCGATGTGATTTACGATCCAGTGGGCGGCGAAATCTTCGAGCTTTCGACCAAATGCATCGCGCCGGAAGGCAGGCTGCTTGTCATCGGCTTTGCCAGCGGGCCGATTCCGTCAATCGCGGCCAATCGCGTCTTGCTCAAAAATATGTCGGTCGTCGGCGTCTACTGGGGTGGTTACCTGGAGCGCCATCCCGAATACATGCGCGAGGCGCAGGATGCGTTGTTCAAGATGTACGAAGCGGGGCGGATCAAACCGGTTGTGTCGCAAACATTCGCTCTGGCGGATGCGGTGGCGGCGCTCGATGCGCTCGCCACTCGCAGAACTTACGCCAAGGTGGTTCTGACCATTTAAGCGTCAGACTTTATTTCGACTCTTCCAGCAACTCGGCCAGGTATTGTTTCCAAATCTCAGGCAGCGAGTGCGTGCCGTGTCCTCGCGTCCGATCGCTGATCGGGATCAACACGTAGCGGCCCCGTTTCACGCGCTTGATCTCTTTTTCCACTATGCCAAGCTCCGGCGGGTTGACCTGATCGTCGGCTGAATTGATGGCCACGAGCGGAGCTTTGATGCTTTCGAGTTTCGGCGCGGGGTCGTAATCGCGCGAGGCGTCGAAGGCGTAGAGCATGTCGTTGGCGTCTGTGCGGGCCAGTTGCGCGCGCACTGAGTTGTCGAACAATTTATCGGCGGCATCGAGCGTGGGAGCCTGTTTGTACTGTTGCAGCGGGACGCTGCTCATGAACATCAACGTGTAAATCGCCGAGGTCAGACCGCGCAATGGTTGCTGTTTGTACTCGCCGTTGTTCCATTCGGGATCGTTTCTGATCGAGTCAATCACCATTCGCCGCATCATCCGGTTGCGGCCTGAGATTTGAACCGGCAGGCTGGCCAGCGGCGCCAGCGCATCCATGAAATCCGGATACTTCTCCCCCCATAACCACGTATGCATCCCGCCCATCGAAGTCCCCATCACCAGCCGCAGATGATTCACTTTCAACCCTTCGGTCAAAAGCCTGCGCTGCGCCGTGATCATGTCGTTGTACGCGTAATGCGGGAACCGCGCGCGCATGCCGTTGCTTGGTTTGGACGATTGGCCATGACCGATGCCGTCGGGCAGGATGATGAAATACTTCGCCGCGTCGAGTAACTGGCCAGGGCCGAACAGCGCGCCGCCGAATTGATTTGAAAGGAAGTTGGCGCCCGATCCGCCCGTGCCGTGCATGATGAGCACGGCGTTACGAACGACGCCTGATGCGTCGCGTTTCGGCTCGCCAATCGTGCGGTAATGCAGTTTCAATTCGGGCAACGTTTCGCCGCTGTCGAATTTGAAATCGCGGATGACGAAGTCGCCTTCGACGGGCTTGGGATAATTCGGCGTGCGGGCGGGGTTCTGAGTTTGCGCGGAAATAGGCGCCGCGAGCAGAAACAACAACGGTAGGATAATTTTTCGGCTCATCATCATTTCCTCGAATACCTGGAAAGGATAGTCAGAGTTTTGCGCACGCCCCGGATGCGCGTCGCGTGCTCAGGCTCTTCACGCATTCAATTTCCACGGCTTGCGATATTCGCGCGACAGATACTTCGATGCGGCGTTGTCACCTGCGATCTTCTCCGCCTTCGCGTCCCACGCGATGCGATGCCCCGAACGCAGCGCCACATTTCCGAGCAAACACGTTGAGGTCGAACGATGGCCGATCTCAATGTCGGAAATCGGCGTTTGCCGCGACTTGACGCAATCGAGGAAGTTGCGGATGTGCGCGTCGCCCTGTTTGTTTGCCGCCTTGACGCGCTGCGCCTCAATCTTTCTTCCCTTTTCCGGCGTGATGTCGAAATACTGGCGGTTGATGTAAAGCGTGGCGTCCGCGCCGTGAAACAGGATGCCGTAGCCTTCCCCGTTCAACAGATGCCCGTTGCATTCGCGGTCTTCATAGGTGCAGACGAAACCGGGATATTCATAAGTCACCATCAAAGTGTCCGGCGTCTCGCGGTTGTCTTTCAACGCGTACTTGCCGCCCATCGCGGTGATCGCCGTCGGCGCGTCAACCTGCATGACCATTTGAACAATGTCCAGGTGATGCACGCCCCAGTCGGTCATCATCCCGCCCGCGTAATCCCAGAACCAGCGGAAGCTCGACCAGCGGTCGGGATGCACGCCGAAGCGGTTCTGATTGAATGGGCGCATCGGCGCTGGGCCGAGCCACATGTCCCAATCCAAACCGTCGGGAGGATTCGTGTCCGGCGGCGCGCCAATGCCGTCGGGCAATTGATTGCCGAAATTCCAGGTGCGGATGAAAGTCACTTTGCCGATCTGCCCGCTGCGAATGATTTCGGCGGCTTTCTGATAATGGTCGCCGGAACGTTGCTGAGTGCCGACCTGCACGACACGGTTATATTTGCGCGCGGCCTGAACCATCTTGCGACCTTCGTCAACCGTCGTGGAAATCGGCTTCTCGACGTAAACGTCTTTGCCTGCCTGACACGCCATCACGGTTTGCAGCGCGTGCCAGTGGTCGGGCGAAGCGACGATCACCGCGTCAACATCCTTGCGGTCTAAAATCTGGCGGAAATCTTTGTAGGTCTGCGCGCCTTCGAGTTTGGCGTCTTTGATCGCAAAATCCAGATTCGACGCGTAAACATCGCAGACCGCGACGACCTGCACGTCCGGATTTTTCATGAATGTCTTCATCACGCCGCGCCCCTGACGACCGGGGCCGATCACGCCGACGCGAATACGGTCGTTCGCGCCCAGAATGTTCGCGCCCGCCGCAGCTACTGTAACGCCGGTCACAATGCTCTGCTTGATGAACTCTCTGCGTTCGATTCCGTTGTCCATAATCTCCTCTTTCAGTTTCTGATATGGGACTTATGGGACTTGATGGGACTTAGGGGCTGATGAGACGCCTTGTCCCCTTGTCCCCTTGTCCCCTTGTCCCTCTTACGGCTTCAACACATTCACTTTCAAATGCGTCGGGAATTTCGCCGAACGATAAATCCGCTGCGTGGCCTTCTGGAAGTCTTCGTCCTTCGCCTGATAGATGTTCAGGAACTTTTGCGGATTGCGGTCAACCAGCGGGAACCAGGCGCTCTGAATGTGGATCATGATCCGGTGGCCTTTCCTGAACGTGTGGTTGATGTCGGGCATTGCGAACGGAATGCGCGTCACTTCGTTCGGCTTCATCGGCTCAGGCTTCGACCAGCTCTTGCGGTATTTCGCGCGCATCGGCTCGCCGCGCACCAGCATTTGATAACCGTCCATCGGATCAACTTTTCTTTCCGGGAAAACGTCTATCAGCTTGACGATGAAATCGGAATCCGTCCCCGATGTCGAGGCGTAGAGATCGGCCAACAGTTCGCCCGAAATCGTAACGTCTTCGGCCAACACGTCGCTTTGATAAACCAGCACGTCTGGGCGCCAGGCCGAGAAGCGCTGATCATCGGTCATGTACTCGTAAGTCATGCCGCTGGTAATCCGGCTCTGAAACGGCGCGGGCTTGTTAGGATCGCTGACGTATTCGTCGTAGGCCGAACCAGTGTCTCGTGGCGCGTCGAACGAGAGCTTGCCGTTGGCGTGCAGGTAAAGGCTCTTCTGTTCGACGTTCTTCGGCGGCCACGATTCGTAAGTCTTCCAGACATTCGAGCCGCTCTCGAAGACGTAAGCTTCGGGCAGCTTCATCTCGCCTTTGTCTTTCAGAAAATACATGAAGAACGGGAATTCGATGTTCTCCTGATAAAAGGCCGAGGTGTTCGAGCCGAAGTTGACGCCGCCAAGCGATGTCCCATCTCTTCGCGCCCAGCAGCCGTGACACCACGGGCCTTCGACCAGCACGTTCCAGGCCTTCGGGTTGTTCTTTTCGATAGCCTTGTAAATTGACAGCGGCCCCTGCACGTCTTCGGCGTCGAACCAGCCGCCGACGGTCATCACCGCCGGAGTGACTTTCTTCAAATTCTGCGACACTCGCTGCGGCTGCCAGTATTGGTCGTAATCGCCGTGCTCCATCCATTCGTTCCAGAGCTTGATCTCGCCTTTGAAGTATTTCGGGTTTGCATTGGCCAGCGATCCCATTTCCAGAAAGAATTTGTAGCCGTCGTTGGTGCCGTGATCGAAGCGCGGGCCGGTCTGAAGCCCAGGCCCTGTGCGCGGGCGGCCAAATCCCGAAATAAAGTTGAACGCGTGAGGCAGGAAGAACGCGCCGTTGTGGTGCATGTCGTCGCCAAGCCAGTTGTCGTCCATCGGCGCCTGCGGCGAGACGGCTTTGAGCGCCGGATGCGGATCAATCAGCGCCTGGGCCGAGTAATGGCCGGGATACGAAATGCCCCACATCCCGACGCGCCCGTTGTTGTTCGGAATGTTTTTGACCAGCCACTCGATGGTGTCCCAGGTGTCGGTCGTCTCGTCGGTTTCTGTCGGACTGGATTTTTTCGGCTTGTAGCCGCGCATCCACGCGAATTCGCCTTCCGACATATTCCGCCCGCGCACGTCCTGATAAACGAAGATGAATCCTTCGGCCATAAACCTCGGCGAAGGGCCAAGCGAACCTCGATAGTTGTCGGGACCGTAAGGCGCGACGCTGTACGGCGTGCGCTGCATAATGATCGGATATTTCTGCGACGTGTCTTTCGGAACGTAGACCGAAGTGAATAACTTCACGCCGTCGCGCATCACGATCTGATATTCGTGTTTCGTGTAGCGCGCTTTTACCGGCGACGTTTCCTGAGCCAGCGCGCCTGAACCGATCGTCATCGCAGTCAGCGCCAGCAAAAGCAGAGTCCGGGACAAAAACGATCTGTTGGATTGCATCGTCTGATTCTCCGTGAATTATGGGCGCGCATCGCTTCCAGCGCGCTATCGGCAAGGGACCGATTGAAATTAAAAGGGCGGCTTGCCAACAACGCGCTGGAAGCGATGCGCGTCCGGGATGATTTCTGAAAAATTGACTGGCGCGCAGAGTAAACGCGCATTAAGCCGACTTGCAAGTCTTGCCGGAAACAATTGCCAATCTTCCGGGGGGTTTTCTATAATCCGGCATCCCCGTTAATCAACCGGAACGCAAGTAAGTCATCGCTCCCAACAGTTGAAATAACGCGACGAGATCACGATGAATGCGATCAGGCTTCATTGCGCTCTCTGATGTTCTATTCTCATCGAGTGTTTTTATGGCGGGAAACGATAGCTCACAACACGGTTCGCAACAACAGGTGGAAGAATTGATCCGGCGTCATCGCCGTTCATCCCGGCGCGCGACGCTGGTCGCCGTCGCCGCGATCTTCCTCGCTCTGGGAGTCGTCGCGGGCGTGTGGCTTTCGCGCGACGCGAAACCCGCGAAGGCCGACGACGGCGAGAAATCCACCGAACTCTCATCCGCCTTCATCGAAATCGCGCGCCGTGTCGAACCTGCGGTGGTCAACATCTCGACTGTCACGCAACCGGCTCAGCCGCTGCGTCCGCAGAATGAATTCCAAATGCCGCGCAATTCGATTGATCAATTCCAGTTCGGGCCGAGCGAACCGGCGCGGCGCGGCAACGGTTCAGGTGTGATCGTTGATCCGCAAGGATACATCCTGACCAATCACCACGTCATCGTCGGCGCCGACCGCATCAAGGTCAGGCTTTACGACGGAACGGAAATTCCCGGCAAGGTGATCGGCAGCGACCGCGAAACCGATCTGGCGGTGGTGAAAATCGAACCGAGCGCGCCTCTGAACGCCGCGCGCTTCGGCAATTCCGAAAAGATGCGCGTGGGCGATTGGGTGCTGGCCATCGGCTCGCCTTTCGGATTCGATCAGACCGTGACGGCGGGCATCATCAGCGCGAAGGAGCGCGACTCCAGCGAAATTTATAAAAAGAACGGCTTTCAATACTTCCTGCAAACCGACGCGGCGGTCAATCGCGGCAATTCCGGCGGCCCGCTCATCAATCTTTCGGGCGAGGTCATCGGCATCAACACGCTGATCGCCACCTCGACCGGCGATTACAACGGCATCAGTTTCGCGCTTCCCTCTTCCGACGCCATCGCCATCTACAAACAACTGGTCAAACAGGGGCGCGTTATTCGCGGATTCCTGGGCGCGCTGCCTGAACGCGTCACGCCGCAGATAGCCAAAATCTACGGCCTGTCGTCGGCGCGCGGCGCAATCATCAGCAATGTCAGCGAAACGGTGGAGGTTGACGGCTCCATCGTCGAAAGCCCCGCCGCCAAAGCCGGGTTGAAGCAAAACGACATCATCGTCGAATTCCGCGGAGACCGGATCAAGGACGACGCTGATCTGGTGCGCCGTGTGGCCTCGACGCCTGTCGGGACGACCGCGCCAGTCAAGATTTATCGCGACGGACGCGAGATGACGCTGTCGGTCGTGATCGGGCGCAGGCCGGGCCGCGATGTGACGGTTAAACCTGCGGCGGTTGTGGCCAGCAGCGCCAACGATCCGCGCAAAGAGAACCTGGGCATCAGCATCGGGAATCTGCCCTCGCAGTCGGCTTTGCAATCGTCTTCCAAGTCGGTTTCGCAACTGTCGCTCGAAGGAGACCCTGAAGTCACAAAAGGCGTAGTGGTCGTTCGCGTCGAGCCGGGCAGCGTCGCCGACGACGCCGAACTGAGAGTCAACGACATCATCGAAGCGATCAACCGCGAACCGGTCAACGACAAGGAAGATTTCAAGCAAGTCCTGAACCGGCTCAAACCCGGCGACCCGATAGTTCTGCAGGTTTATCGGGAAAAATTGTCACCCAATCCGCACATTTTCATCTCGCTCAATAAACCGTAATCAGCAGTCAATTTCTCAATCTGGCCGTGAGCCGAAGCTCGCAATCCGGCGAGCCGGTTCATGGCCGGTTCTGACTGTTGATGAATAAATCGCAAGAGGACAATCCATGCCGTCACGTTACCCCACGCTGCCCACACTGTTGGCAGTGGTTTTCCTCATCATCTGCGTCGCCTGGCCTTTCTCCGCTCCCGTCGAAGCGAAAGGTAAAAAAGGCCGCGCGGCTTCGCGCAAGCAGATCAGTTCATCCCGCTCCAAATCATCCAATCGGAAAGGGCGATCCTCCGCGAGGCGTAAAGGACACCGCTCAAAAAATTTCGCGGAATATGAGATGGCCGCTGTTCCGGCGTCTTACCCGGTCGCTCCCGATCGAATAGAAGTGATCGAGAGCGGAGCCGAGTCATCCTCCGAACTGAAACGGTATCTGAATCCGCCTCTCCCGCGTACGCAAACGCAACAAGACTCATCAGAGCCTGAGACGAGCGTTCCCGTGCGACGCAAAGGCGTCAACATTGATCAATCGCGCGTAATTCAAATTCAGCAGGCGCTCAACCAACGCGGCTTTTATTTCGGCGAGATGAGCGGCGATTACGACGCCACGACCATCGAAGCCATGCGCCGTTTCCAGGCCAGCCAGAAAATTTCCGCAACCGGCTATCCCACCGCTCATGCGCTGAAACGGCTGGGGCTGTAAACGGGGAATGGGGAATGGGGAATGCCACCCGACCATAACAATCGCCATCAGGCTCCGGCGGCGCTGGAACTCAGCTATCATCCGCCGATGGCCTGGCTGTCGCTGCTGAAATTCCTCGCGGGCCGGGCGATTCCCGGCGTCGAATCGGTCGAAGCTGGCCGCTATTCGCGCGCGGTGGCAATCGGCAAAAGCAAAGGCTGGATAAATGTCGAGCACGCCGAGCGCGAAAATGCGTTGCGCGTCGAGATTTCTCCATCGCTCGCTCGCCATCTGACTCCGCTGCTTGGCCGAATCAAAAATCTCTTCGACCTCGACGCGCTCCCGCAATTGATCGAAACGCGACTGTGCGAGGACGAGCGACTGCGAGAAACTGTGAAGCGGCAGCCGGGGCTGCGATTGCCCGGCGCGTTCGACAGTTTCGAGATGGCGATGCGCGCGGTGATCGGCCAACAGATCAGCGTAGCGGCGGCCAGAACCATCGCCGGAAGGATCACGGAAGCTTTCAGCGATCCGGTCAAAACTCCGAATCCGAATTTGAACCGCGTCTCGGTCAGCGCGGCGCGATTGGCGCAAGCTGGCGTCGCCGATTTGACCAGGTTCGGTCTGACAGGCAAGCGCGCAGAATGTCTGATTGCGCTCGCCCGCGCAGTGGCCGAAGACAACCTGAGTTTGGAGCCGGGCGTTGATGTCGCAGCCGCGATTGAGCGGTTGAAACAACTGCCGGGAATCGGAGACTGGACGGCGCAATACATCGCAATGCGCGCGATGCGCTGGCCCGACGCGTTTTTGCATTCAGACCTGGGCGTGCGCAAAGCCCTCAACGAAACATCATCGAAGCGCATTCTGGAAATCGCCGAAAACTGGCGTCCCTGGCGGGCCTACGCGTTGATGCACCTCTGGAACGGCGCCGGTCAGACACAAACCGGCAAGGGAGAAGTGAAAAGATGAATCAGAACATTCTCTTCACCAAACTCGACAGCCCCATCGGCGAATTGCTCCTGACCTCGAACGGAGAGGCGGTCACCGGGCTTTTCATGGAACAGCACAAAGGCGAACCGATGCCGATCAAAGAGTGGCGCCGTAACGACAAATGGTTCCGCGAAGCCGCCCGACAATTACGCGCCTACTTCGCAGGCGAGTTGACCGAATTCGATCTGCCGCTTGCGGCGGCGGGCACTGAGTTTCAACGTCGAGTCTGGGCCGAGTTGCTGAAGATTCCATACGGCTCGACGATCAATTACGGCGAGCTTGCGCGGAGAGTCGGCAATCCGAAGGCCTCGCGCGCAGTCGGCGCGGCGAATGGTGAAAACCCAATCTCGATCATAATTCCCTGTCATCGCGTGATCGGATCGAACGGCAAGTTGACCGGCTATGGCGGCGGCATCGAGCGCAAAAAGTTTTTACTCGAATTCGAGGCTGGGGTTTCGGTGAAGAAGAATCGGTAACATTCCAATGATTTCGATCAACGATTGGGCCGCCCCGCCAAAGGCGCTGGCGCTATGCCGCGAGGAAATCCATGTTTGGCGTGTGTCGCTGAACAAGCCGGAGCCGGGAATACAGGAGTCGTTCAGGCTGTTGAATCCGGATGAGCGGGAAAGGGCCGGGCGGTTTCGCTTTCAAAAGGATCGGGATCACTTCACCGTGGCGCGAGGCGCGCTCCGCGTCATCCTGAGCCGCTATCTGGACGCTCCGCCCGAACGATTGAGCTTTTGCTATAACGAATACGGAAAGCCTTCATTGCCGCAACGATTGGCCGACGGCGATCTGCGGTTCAATCTTTCGCACTCACGTGGGCTGGCTCTATGCGCGGTCGCCTGTGGTTGTGAGATCGGCGTGGATGTGGAATGGATACGGGCTGATTTGGCTGGCGAGGAGACGATTGCGACCTACTTCTCGAATCAGGAAGCGGAGACAATCCGAGCGCTCCCGCCCGAATTGAGGACGCAGGCGTTCTTCGACTGCTGGACGCGCAAGGAGGCGTTCATCAAAGCTGTGGGTGAAGGACTCTCCTACCCGCTCGATCAATTCAGCGTGACGGTCATTCCAGGACGCCCGGCCAGGCTCCTGAGCGCAAAGGGTGGCGCTCAAGAGGTTGGCCGTTGGTCACTGGCGGCTTTGGATTGCGGCGCCGGCTACGCCGCGGCGCTGGCGGTTGAGGGGGACATCAAGCGCCTCCGGGGTTATGACTATGACCGCCAATTCACTTGACGTAGACTTTCACGACGTTGGCCGCCAGACCGTCAATCGTCAATGCGACGTCCACCTCGCCACGCCCGATTAAATTGCGTGGCAAGCGGACGTTGACTTGATCAAGGCCGGCGAATCCCCCCTGATTGCCGATATAGGTCACTTGACCGGCCTGCCCTCCGAGCGTCGCGCTCGCCGCAGCCAGAGAACTCCGCGCCCTGACACCGGTGCAGAATAAAAGCAGATAGACCTGATCCGTCTCCGATCCCAGATCAATAGGAGCCGCGACGATTTTGTTTTGCGCCGAATCGAATCTGATCACTGGCTCGTAGGTTTGAGAGCCGTCCGCCCTCACCCGCAGCGCAATCGCCGCCGCCAGCCCTGATCCACTCGCGTCAGCCGAGAACACCCCTGGAGCGACCAAACTCACCCGGATCGTCCCTCTGGAGACTGTTCCGTCGCCTGAAGTAACAGTCACTTCGGCCATCCCGCCGGCAGTCCCCGCCGGAATCAGATAATTGACGTGAAACGGCGAGACGAAGAAGAGCGGCGCAAATCGGACCTGCCCCGCGCTGTCCCTGACCTGAACCGTCGTTCCGCCCAGCGTGGTCGGCAGCGTCGTCGAAAGAGCCACCTGAATGGTTGTGGACAGGTTGACGCCGAAAGCGGCGACAATCGCCTCGGCGCAGGCCGACGCGTTGTAGCTCGCGGCAGACACATTAATCAGCGGATTAGTGGCAGGAGCGGATTGCTGAGCGTATTTGATCGTGACGATTTTGGCCCTTCCACTATCATCAATCTGCGAACTGCCGGTGATGTAGACGTTGCCACGACCGTCAATGGCGACATCGCTGGCGCCGTCAAACCTGTTACTCGCGCCGGCATATCGCGCCACCCATTGCTCGCTCCCTTCGCTGTTGTATTTCACGGTGGCATAGTCAAACGATGAGCCTGAGCCGACGCTTTGTCCTGTCACGTAGATGTTGCCCGAACCGTCAATAGCCAGCGCCAGAGCCTCATCCGCGTCCTTCGCCGGGCCGTCGTAAATGGCTACCCATTCCTGCCTGCCGGCGCTGGAATACTTCACCGTCGCGTAATCGCGATCCGGATCGCTCGACCCCACGCTGCCGCCGCGAGAGTTACTCACCCCTGTCACATAGACATTGCCTGAGGCGTCAACCGCCAGGTCTTTCGCCACATCGCTGGCGTTCTTATCTCCGTTAAAACGGCGCACCCACTGCTCGACGCCGTTGCTGTCGTATTTAATCGTGGCGTAGTCAGTGGACGAGTTGGCGCCGCCGCTCAACCCCGTGACATAGACATTTGACGAGCTATCCAGGGCGATTGAAGTCGCAATGTCCACACCGTCCCCCGGCCCGTTGTAACGTGCGAGCCACTGTTGTTTTCCATCCGCGCCGTACTTGATCGTGATGTAGTCCAAAGAAGTGTCCTCGCCCCAGCTTCCGCCGGTCACATAGACGCCGCCTGCCGCGTCAACGGCGATGGCCCAGGCTTCATCGGGCAACGGTCTCCCGCCGCTGTAGCGAGCGACCCACTGCTCATTCCCGTTCGCGTCATATTTGATGGTTAGGTAATCCGCGGCAGGCAGAAAACCGGGAGATTTGCTCTTTCCGGTCACGTAAACATTTCCATTGTTATCCAGGGCAATATCTTTCGCGGAACTACTTCCGCCCGGACCGCTGTAGCGGGCGACCCATTGTTCGGCCCCCTTGCTGCTGTATTTGATCGTGACGCAACTGGTGGTTTCGTCCGCGGCTTCGCTCTCCCCAGTCACGTAAACATTGCCTGCGTCGTCAACCGCGATGGCTTCAATCTTGTCGTTGCTGCCGCCCTCCCCGGCGAAAGTCGCCACCCATTGAGCGTTCCCGCCGTCGTCGTATTTGATCGTGACATAGTCGTAAATGGTCTGCGAAGGAAATGAAACAGCGTCAGCCTTCCAACCCGCGACGTAAACATTCCCCGCCTTGTCAGCGGCGATAGCGGCGGCTGTGACGAGTCCCGTGGAAGACGTGGGGTTGAATTCCCTCACCCAGGTTTCTTCGACACTCTGTCGCTCCATGAGCGTGGCGGGGGACGTTGCAAACCAAAGCCCTGACGCTGCGCACAGAGTTAACACCATAGCGAAATTTATTGCTTTCATTGCTACTCCTTTTTGTTGCTTTTCAGTCGGGCTATGTTTCTAAAAAGACCGCTTGATGGATAGAACAAGGAGAGTAAAAACGGAGAGTAAAATTGGCCTGGTGAAAATCTTCGCCTTACCGGAGCGGCAGGGCGAAGCTCATTTGTATCCTCGCCCGGCGCCCATGCCCAGCGGTTGATTCAGTCCCTGCGAGAGAGTCTGAAGCAGAAACTGCTGAGCTGTGTGTAGGAAAAAATGGTCGCCGGGAAATGTATGGGCCGAAAATGTAGAGGTAGTCTGCTCTCGCCAGGCGTTGAGCCGATCGGCGCCTACACTCTCGTCCTCCAAACCGCCGAAAGCGGTAATCGGACAATTGAGGGGAGATTCCGGTTCGTAAAGGTAGGTCTCGCAGATGGTGAAGTCCGCCCGAAGAATGGGGAGCATCAGTTCCATCAGTTCCTCGTGTTCCAGAACTTCTACGGGCGTTCCGTTGAGTCGTCGCAATTCGCTGATGAATTCAGGTTCCGGCAGGTTATGCATCGGCGGTTCGTCACTTGGGGTTTGCGGCGCGCCACGGCCGGAAACAAATAGATGAACTGGCCGTTGAATGTCATGCCTTCGGAAATAACGCGCGATCTCGAAGCTTAATAACGCGCCCATGCTGTGCCCGAAAAACGCGAACGGTCTGTCCAGATGCCCCTCCAGGTTTTTCGCGATGGCTTCGACCAGCGGCGGAAGACGCTCAAAGAGCGGCTCCCTGAGCCGGACTCCTCGCCCCGGAAGCTCAACCAGACAGACCTCTACTGAAGCAGGGAGCTTGTTTGGCCATGTTCGGAAAATCTGACTTCCGCCTCCGGCGTAAGGCAGACAGAAAAGACGCAAGCTCGCTCCGGGGTTTGGCCGGGGCTTCACAACCCATTGATTCATTGCCTGCCCAGCGCCGCCTCTTCCATTTTTTTCCTCAGGCTCAGTGGCCGCATGTCCGTCCACACCTCCTTGATGTAGGCCAGGCACTCGGCCTTCTGCCCACTCTTGCCACCGTCTCGCCAGCCGAGCGGATTCTCGCGATCCGCGGGCCAGATCGAGTACTGTTCCTCGTGGTTCAAAACCACCTTGTAGATTGTCGTGTCGTCTTTCTCTTCTCTGTTCATTTTCCCTCCGAAAATGTCCGACAAGCTGGCAGCTTGCCGGACAAAGGTCGCTGGCGTCGCCTGGTCAGGCGGCCACCATCTCAACTTCTTCTTTCTTCACTGCAACAGGCTCGCGGGCCGGAACCTCGAACTTCAGCGTACCCGTGCAGAAATCCATCCACTCAGGAGTAACATCATCAAAGATGATGTTTTCATCCATGAATATTCCGTCCGTTACTACGTAGTTCTCCTGAAGGTATAAATGGCTTTTCTCAGACGCCTCTTTCTCTACCCGGAAACCTTCAGACCTTTCGGCCCATTTCTGATACTCACGAAACCGGCCAATTGGATAAGCTTTGCAGTACCTTCCCATTTTGCTCATAATTCATCCTCCAAAATAACCACGTAGTGACAAATAATGACGTTTGAAAATTACCTGTAACGACAAGGTAGGGGCGGGTATTCCCCGCCCAAGCCCTTCGGCAACGGACGCGGGCGGGAAATACCCGCCCCTACCTTGTCGTTACAGTACTTGCTCAAAGATCATCATTTGTCACTACGTGGAGCAGTAGCATGAGCTACTCTTCTACAGGCTCAAGCCGCCCTGTGCCTGTCAGCGTTTTTAAGTCAATTTCGGCGATGCACCGAACCTTCACGTAATTGAGCGTCAGACCGCCAACCAGTCGAACATTGCCGGCGTGGTCATCGAAGTCGGCTTTGCTCAGATCGCTGGCTTCCCGGTCGAGCCGGACGCCCAGTTCCGTGCCTCCCTGGGTGTTCGTAAACTTGATATGAACGTAGCCTCGATCAACTGACTCTTTGAAAGCCTTGACTGTCTTTTCAGGTCGAAGGCTCGCCTCGACGGGATGGACGCCTTCAGATAATCTCTGTACTAATTCGTTCACAAATCCTCCTTCGCTTCCATTTTTTTCCTCAGGCTGAGTGGCCGCATGTCCGTCCACACCTCCTTGATATAAGCCAGGCACTCGGCCTTCTGCCCGCTCTTGCCGCCGTCGCGCCAGCCGAGCGGATTCTCGCGATCCGCGGGCCAGATCGAGTACTGTTCCTCGTGATTCAAAACCACCTTGTAAATTGTCGTGTCTTCTTTCTCTTCTCTATTCATTTATCCTCCTCGAAATAGCAGTTTGTAGCTCGCATGTTTACCTTAAGCTCAGGCCGTCGCCTGCTCGAAAACTTGCTCGTTGATCTTCTCTGAGGTTTCCGCCGGTTGTGGCTCGTATGCCAGAAATCGCCGGAATTCGCGGCTCGTCGAGACCAGGAGCGATAACAAAACCATGACCACGCCGCAGCTAACATAGATGAGCGTGATGTTTCGATTTACCAGGTCGTACAGAAAACCGCCCAGCCCCATGCCGACCGGCGCAATACTCCCTGAAAGTGTGTGCAGTAATCCGAAAGCGCGCCCGCGAATCTCGCTCGGCGTGCTTATTTGAAGGATCGTCGCGATGTTGATCCCGTTGAATGATCCAAGCGCCCCGATCAGAAACGCGAGCGCTAACGCTATTTTCACGTCAGGAACAAAGCCGAGTAACCCGACGGTAAGAGAGTTGAAGATCGCGAACGAGATCATCAATCTCGCGCGGGCTTTGCCAGACAGTTTGATGAAGCCGGTTGACAGGGATCCGATCAGCACCCCGGCTCCGAAGGTCGCCACCAGGTAGCCATACCAGTCCATTCGGACTTTCAGAAAATCCTCCACGTAAAAAGGTAGAAGCACGATGACCGGCATGGTGAAAAAATTGAAAATGGCCGAAAAGAAAAAGAGCCGTCTCAGCCCCGGCTCTTTCCAAACGTAGCTCAATCCTTCGGCGATGTCCTTCTTGAAGGCGCCGAATCGCTCCTTTCGTCCTCCGCCCTGCTCCGGAATCTTCTGGGGAATTCTGATGAAGCATTCGCTGGCTGCGGCGAACAGGAAGCTCAAGCCGTTGATCAGGACGAGCAACGGCGCTCCCAAAAGGCGAAAAAGCGATCCGCCCAACCCTTGCCCGATAAATAAAGCCATCTGCGCCGTCGTCTGACGCAGGGAGTTCGCCTTTCTAATCGCGCTTCGCGGCGCCAGGTCGGGAATGGCCGCCGACATCGCCGGAACGAAAAACGCCGTGATTGCTGACATGCAACACGTCACTCCCATAAACCAGACGATGATGGTATTCGTGGCGTGCGGCGTCAGGTAGAGCAATCCAGCCAGCGATAGAACCAGGACGCCTCGAACCAGGTCGCCGAACACGATGATCTTGCGGCGGGAACAGCGGTCGGCGAAAGCGCCGCCCACCCCGCTGAGAGTCACATTGAGAATGCTGGAAACCATCAGCATTGACGCGATCAAGCTGGCGGAATTGGTGGCGTGTTTGATCCAAAACACCATCGCTATCACATAGACCTGCGACCCCAACTGACTGACGGCCTGTCCCATCCAGAGCAGGACAAAATTCCGATTCAGCAGTTTCGTGGGAGGCTCAAGCGCGCTCTCTTCCAGCGCCGGAGACACAACCGGCTCTGGCGCAGCCTCGACTACCGTCAAATTTATTGATTCTTCCACTATGGCCTTTCGTTCGCTAACCGGCGGGGGTTCAGTGTCCACTTTCGCCAAAATATGTAGCTTTGCCTCCACCAGCTTCGGTGGGTAGACGCGCCTTCGTCTGGATCGGGCCTTACGTTTCATCCGGTCAGCTTACTTTGGTAGAGAGGCAGTGCGCGATCAATCGCCGCAATTCTTCATCGAAACTCGCGGCCAGACGCTCGATCGTGATTCTGCTGTGCAGGTTCGCGCTGTAATTCCAATGCATTCTCAGCCGCTCTCCACGCACGCTGCCCACGACGTAGAGCCGGTAAAGCCTCTCGCTTCTCAAGCTCCGTTCCGGCCCCTTGCTCTCCCGCGCCTGGCGGAATGGCGTCGCCCCTTCACGCCTGCCCGATTGTTGATCCAGTTGTCCCAGATAATTGAAGTTCACTTCGGCTTGCGGCAATGCGCTGATCCGTCTCCTCACTTCCTCGTCATCGCAAAGGTAGCGCAACAATCCGTAGCCGATTCCACGATTCGGGACGCGCCGCAGTTGCGATTGAATCAGGCGCAACGCCTCGCTCGGCTCAACCGCGCCGCCCAGGTCAAACATCATCGGATACATGCTCGTGAACCAGCCTACCGTCCGCGAGAGGTCTACGCCTCTCAAGATGTCTTCGCGCCCGTGTCCCTCGACATCCACGAGCAGCCGTGATTGTCCCGTCCAGCGCGCCCACGACTTGATGAGCGCCGTCAGCAGGAACTCCTGCATTCGCGCGCCAGTGACCGCAGGCATTTCCTGCATCAACGCCCGCGTCTCTTCCACGCTGAACGCAGTCAACACCGTCTCGGTCGAAGCCTCGCTGTTGACACCCGCCGGATAATCCAATGGCAGCGCGGGAACTTCGCCGCTTAAGCTCTCCACCCAGTAATCCAACTCCTGTTTCAACTCGCTCGATTGCGCATGCCTTGCCAATCGCAGCGACCATTCGCGGAACGATGTCGTCTTGGGCGGCAGGTCTACATCTTCGCCTCGGCTGAGTCGCTGATAGATCGTCTGGAAATCTTCCATCAGGATATGGGATGAAACCATGTCCACTACCAGATGATGAAAAATCAGCAGCGCGCGATCGGCCAGCCGCCCGCCCATTGAGAAATAGGCTACGCGCAGCAACGGCCCTTTCGAAAGATTTAAACTGCCCTGCAAATCGGCGGCGGCGGCTTCCAAAGCCGCGATCTGCTCTTCGCTTCCAAGCCGCGACAGATCAATGAAGACGAAAGGCGCGCTTTCATCCGGGCCGGCGTTGAACTGCCGCCAGCCTGATTCCGAGTAATTGAAGCGCAGGCGCAACGCGTCGTGATGAATGAGCAGATGCCTGATGGTCTGCTCCAGCAACGCGGGGTTCAACGATTGAGGCGTTTCGCGCAGGAAGGCCCAGTTCCAGTGATGCGGATCAATCGTCTGTCGTTCAAAGAAAAACCGCTGGATCGGCGTGAGCGGGAGCGACCCGGTTACGACGCCCTGTTCGGCGCGCGCAATTTCAGACTCGCTTGCCGATTGAACCAGGCTTGCAATCGTGGGCTGCTTGAACAACTGCGCGGGCGTGAAATGAAGCCCGGCCTGATTGGCGCGGGCCACCACCTGAATGCTTTTCATTGAATCCCCGCCAAGCTCGAAGAAATTGTCGTAGACGCCCACTCGCTCGACGCCGATGATTCGCGCCCAGATGTCAGCCATGATTTTCTCTTCACTCGTGCGCGGCGCGACGTACTGATTTGCCAGTTCCGGACGGGTCTGATCGGGTTCCGGCAAAGCTCGCCGATCCACCTTGCCATTGGGCGTCAACGGCAAAGCGGCGAGAAACACATAGGACGAAGGAACCATATGTTCGGGCAGACTCTCTCGCAAAAACCCGCGCAAGGCGCCGACATCCATCGCGGCCTCCTGCCCGGTGACATCGTTGAGCGCCAGATAAGCCACCAACCGTTTGTTGCCGGAAGCGTCGTCACGCGCCTCGACCACAGCCTCGCGGATGGCGGGATGATGGCCGAGCGCCGCTTCGATCTCGCCGAGTTCGATACGAAAACCGCGCACCTTCACCTGATGATCGCAACGACCCAGAAATTCGACATTGCCATCAGGGAGGTAGCGCGCCAGATCACCCGTTTTGTAAAGGCGCTCGCCCGGTTCCTCGCTGAACGGGTTTGGTATGAAGCGTTCGGCGGTCAGATCGGGCCGGTTCAGATAGCCCCGCGCCAGTCCGACGCCGCCGACGTAAATCTCGCCGAGCGCCCCAATCGGCGCCAACTCCTGATGTTGATCCAGCAGGTAGATTTGAGTGTTGGCAATCGGCGCGCCGATGGGGATGTTTCTCAATTCCGCCGGCATGGCGTTGACCAGTCCGAAGGTCGGGCCGATGGTGACTTCGGTCGGGCCATAGGCGTTGAAGAAATCGCGGCCCGGCGACCACCGGTCAACAATCTCCCTCGCGCAGGCTTCTCCCGCCGAGACGATGGTTCGCAGCGCCGGCGTTTGATCCGCCGGCGCAAGCCTGAGCATCGAGGGCGGCAGAAAAGCCATCGTGATCGCCTGCTCTTGCAACAGACGGATCAAATCCGGAGCGGAAAGCAAAGTGTCCCGGCTGGCCAGACACAGCGCGCCGCCGGAAAGCAATGTGATAAAGGTTTCAGCCACCGAGGCGTCAAAGCTGAAAGATGCGAATTGCAGGATGCGGCTTTGCGGAGTGACGTTCATCCCACTGAAATGAGCCAGCGCGAAATTGCACAGGCCGCTGTGTCTGAGCATCGCCCCTTTCGGCTTGCCGGTCGAGCCTGAGGTGTAGATGACATAAGCCAGATTGTCCGAGGTCACCCCGGACTTCGGAGTTGTTTCGCTCTCTTTCGAAATAGCCGGCCAGTCCGCGTCAAGACAAACCACCAGCGGATTGCGAATCGCGGATTGCGGATTGCGGATTGAAGATCGGGTCAACAAGACCGCCGCCTGCGAATCCTCGATCATGAATCTCAGGCGATCTTCGGGATAAGCCGGATCCATCGGGACGTAAGCCGCGCCCGCTTTGAGCGCCCCCAGCGCAGCGACGATCATCTCGACAGAGCGTTCGACGCAAACGCCGACCAGCGACTCAGGCCCGACTCCCATCTTCCGCAAATAATGCGCGAGTTGATTGGCCCGCCGGTTCAACTCGCGGTAGCTCAGTTGTTGATCCTCGAAGCAGACGGCGATGGCGTCCGGGCGCTGTTCGACCTGATCCTCGAACAGTTCGTGAACGCAGCGATCCTTCGGATAGTCGGCCTCGGCGCCGTTCCACTCAATCAACAGTTGGCGCCGTTCGGCGTCGCCGATGATCGGCAAGGACGAGAGCCTCCGGTCAGGATCGGCGGCGACGCTTTCCAGCAACGTCCGGAAATGCCCCAGCAGCCGAGTGATCGTGGCGTCGTCGTACAGGTCGGTGTTGTATTCCAGAGTTCCGGACAGCCTGTCCTTCCCTTCCACCATTGAGAGAGCTAAATCGAACTTGGCCGTCTTACTCTCGACCTCCAGCAAGCTCAACGCCAATCCGGGCGCCTCAAACGCTTCCTGATGGCGGGCGCTCCGGAGTTGAAAGGCCACTTGAAACAACGGGGCGTGGCTCAGGTCCCGATCCGGCTGTATCTCCCCAACCAACTTCTCGAACGGCAGGTCCTGATGAGCATAGGCGCCTAACGTCATCTCGCGCACTCGACCGAGCAACTCTCGGAAACTCGGATCGCCTGAAAGATCGCCGCGCAGCGCCAGCGTGTTGACGAAGAATCCGATCAAAGGCTCGATCTCGGCCCGGTTGCGGTTGGCCACGACTGTCCCAACCAAAATGTCTTCCTGACCTGTGTAGCGGAGAAGCAGTGTCTTGAACGCAGCCAACAAAGTCATGAAAAGTGTGCAGTCTGTCTGGCGGCTCAGTTCCCTGATCGCCGCTGATAGTTCAGACGTCAGCGAGATGCTTTGAACGCGTCCGCGAAACGTCTGCACGGCCGGCCGGGGCCGGTCGGTGGGCAACGCCAGCATCGGCGGGCTGTTCGCCAATTGTTTCTTCCAATAAGCCAGGCGCCGCTCCATCTCTTCTCCCCGTAACCATCGCCGCTGCCACTGCGCGAAATCCGCATACTGGATGGGCAACTCCGGCAGCGGTGAGGGGCGTCCGTTGGCGAAGGCGTCGTACAGCATTCCTACTTCCCGCACCAGCACGCCGATTGACCAGCCGTCGCTGACAATGTGGCTCATGGTGAAGAGAACTACGTGACGCTCCGGCTCCAATCGCAGCAACGTGGCGCGCAGGAGCGGCCCGCGTGACAGATCGAATGGCTGCGCCGCTTCCACCGCCGCCAACCGGCGCGCTTCGATCTCTCGTTCAGCCTCTTCCAGATTCCCCAGGTCTACCACCGGCAGGGCGAGGCGAAGATCAGGCGTGATCACCTGAACCGGTTTTCCATCAATTGACGCGAACGTGGTTCGCAAAATTTCGTGGCGCCGTACGATCTCGTTCAGCGTCCGTTCGAGCGCGGCGCTGTCGAGCGCTCCCTTAACCTGAATCGCCTGTGAAATGTTGTAGAGAGAATTGCCGGGCGACAACTGATCCAGAAACCACAGCCGCTGCTGAGCGAATGACAACGGCGCCTCGCCGTCGCGCGAAACCGGCAGGATGGCGTGAGCGGCTTGATTCACAGCCGCTTCGGCGCGTCGCAGAAACGCGAGGATTTCCGTTTTGTGTTGGGCCAGTTCCGCGCGCAGAGCCTGCGTCATCACGCCATCGGGCGCGCTGAAACGCAGGCGGTCGCCATCGCTCCAGAGTTTCACATCCAGACTGCGAATGCTGGATAAGACTTCCGCGGTTTCCATAACTATATTTCTCCCTCTTCCCGATCGTGCGCTGTGTCGCCGGGAGGAGCTTGTGAGCTTTTGGCCGCCCACAGAATTGTTTCAATGTTTTCAGCCAATCCGGCTACGGTGGGGGTTTCAAACAGGGAGCGCAATGGGAGTTCGATCTCGAATGCCTGGCGCACGCGCGAAACGACCTGAGTGGCAAGCAGCGAGTGACCGCCCAGTTCGAAGAAATGATCGTGGACGCCTACTCGCTCAAGGCCGAGCACGTCGGCGCAGATTGCGGCCAATCGCTCTTCAGCCGGTGTGCGCGGAGCGACGAATTCAGCTTTCAGTTCTGGCCGCGCTTTATCCGGCGCGGGCAACGCCCGCCGATCCACCTTCCCGTTCAACGTCAGCGGCAGCGCTTCAAGCTCGATGAAGAACGACGGGATCATGTATTCCGGCAGCCGCTCTTTCAGGAAATTCCGCAAATCGCCGTGAGCGGGCAATTCGCCCCGGACCTGAGCCACGCAATAAGCGACCAGCCGCCGGTCTCCCGGAACATCCTCGCGAGCAATAACGACGGCCTCGCGCACGCCTTCGTGTTGACACAACAGCGACTCGATCTCGCCGCATTCGACCCGGTATCCGCGAATCTTCACCTGCTCATCAGCGCGGCCCAGAAATTCCAGCTTGCCGTCCGGCAGAAAGCGCACAACATCGCCGGTTCGATAAAGCCGCTCGCCCGGCGTATCGCTGAACGGATGAGGAATGAATTTCTCCGCCGTCAATTCCGCGCGATCAAGATAGCCGCGAGCCAAACCGACTCCGCCCAGATACAGTTCGCCTCGCGCGCCAGCGGGCACAGGCCGCAGATACTGATCGAGCGCATAAACCTGCGTGTTAGGAATTGGCCGCCCAATCGGAACCGATCCGCTCCCAGCCGCGTCCGGCATCGCGTCGTAAACCACGCACCCAACCACCGCTTCAGTAGGCCCGTATTCATTGAACAAATGCGTCTCTCCGGCATGCTCCTGCCAGAAGCGAATCTGTTCTTTCAGCAGGTTCTCGCCGCCGATGACAAAAGCTTTGGTCAATTTGCAAGCTTCTTCGCGCGACAGTTGATGGCTGAGCAGATCGAGATGCGCTGGCGTGATTTTGATCAGGCTGTAGTCTCCCTCCCGGCGCAAAGTGTCGGCCAGCGCGTCGAGAGAGATTCCTTCGGGAAGCATCCGCACGGCGCGCCCGGCCAGCAACGGCGCGAACAACGCGGTGATCGTGGCGTCGAAAGCAATCGTCGAATGAACCACGGAGCCACGCCCAGCCGCGACGGGATAAGCCGCAAGACACCAGTTCAGATAATTGGTCAGCCCCCGATGAGTGATCAACGTCCCTTTCGGCCTGCCGGTGGAACCGGATGTGTAGATCACATACGCCAGATTCTCCGCCGCCGTCCGTGTCTCCAAATTCTCTTCGCTCTCGCGCGCAATCACCGGCCATTCGTCATCGAGACAGCAGAGCCGCGCCGCCTGTGACTGCAACAATCCCATCAAATGCTTTTGAGTAAGAATCAACCGCGCGCAAGAGTCCTCGATCATAAAAGTCAGCCGATCCGCCGGATAGTTCGGATCGAGCGGCACATAGGCCCCGCCGACTTTGAGAACGCCAAGCAACCCGACCATCATCTCAATCGAGCGATCCAGACAAACGCCGACCAGCGTCTCCTGCTCAACGCCCAGCTTACGCAGGTATCGAGCCATTTGATTGGCTCGCTGATTCAACTCGCGATAACTCAGGCTCTCGTCTTCAAAAATTACCGCGATGGCGTCGGGAGCGCGCTCCACCTGATCTTCAAACAGTTGATGCAGACAGCGGTCGAGCGGAGCGTCGTCCCTGCTTCCGCTCCATTCGGCCAACAGCAGCCGCTCTTCCGCTTCCGACAACATCGGCAACGCCGCGATGCGGCGATCAGGATCATCCGCGATGGATTCGAGCAGATTCCGAAAATGATCCAGCATTCTTGCGATGGCGTCGTCATCAAAGAGATCGGTGTTGTAATTCAGCGCGCCGCTCAATCTGCCGCCCGATTCGGTCATAAACAAAGTCAGATCGAATTTCGCTACTACGCTTGGCAACTTCATCGAGCTTAAGCTCAGCCCCTGCCGCGCCAGTTCGGGCGATTGCCGGGGAATGTTTTGCATCACCAGCATCGCCTGAAATATCGGCGTGCGGCTCAGGTCTCGATTGGGCTGCAACTCCTGCACCAATTTTTCAAACGGCATGTCCTGATGCGCGTAAGCTTCGAGCGCTGTCTCGCGGACTCGCCGCAGCAATTCGCGGAAGCTGGGCGCGCCGCTCAAATCGCCGCGCAGCGCCAGCGTGTTGACGAAAAATCCGATCAGACCTTCAAGCTCCGACCGGTTGCGGTTGGTGACGGGGCTGCCAACGATGATGTCGTCCTGGCCGGTGTAGCGATGAAGCAAAGTTTGAAACGCGGCCAGCAGCGTCATGAACATCGTCGCGCCTTCCTGGCGGCTCAACGCGGCGAGCGCGGCTGAAAGCTCTTCGGTCAGGACAAACGATTGGCTGGCGCCGCGAGAACTTTGAATCGTCGGACGCGGGCGATTTGTCGGTAAATCCAAACTCGGCGGAGCGCCCGCCAGCCGCCACTTCCAGTAGGCGCGCTGGTTTTCCAACACGTCTCCCTGAAGCGATTGCCGCTGCCAGCAGGCGTAATCGGCGTACTGAATAGGAAGCTCAGGCAATGGCGAAGGCCGCCCGGCGACGAACGCGTCGTAGAGAATCGCAATCTCGCGCAGATAGACGAACGTTGACCAGTCGTCGGAGACGATGTGATGAACGGTCAACAAAACGGCATGCTCTTCTTCACCCAGCCGCAGCAGCGTCGCGCGCACGAGCGGGCCGCGAGCCAGATCGAACGGCTTCCGCGCTTCTTCAGCCGCAAGCCGTTCGGCTTCGATCTTTCGCTCCGGCGTCCCTCTCAAATCAATCACCGGCAAATTCAATCTCAACTCAGGCGCGACCATCTGAACCGGACGCGAGTCCACAGTTGCAAAAGTAGTTCGTAACGCTTCGTGGCGCCGCACAATCTCGTTGAGGCTGCGTTCCAGCGCATCCACGTTGAGCGGGCCGGAAAGCCGATAAGCCTCGGCGATGTTGTACGAGGCGGCGCCGGGCGTAAGCTGATCGAGAAACCACAAACGCTCCTGCGCGAATGAAAGCGGCAAGTCCTGATCGCGCGGCGCCGGGCGCAGAGGCGGAATCCCGGACTCGGATTTCGCCGCCAGCGCCATCTCGATCTTCTCGGCAAACCCGGCGATGGTGGGAAATTCAAAGATATTGCGCAGCGGCAAATCCACATTGAAAGCGTCGCGCAAGCGTGAATTCACCTGAGTCGCCAGCAGCGAATGGCCGCCGATGGCGAAGAAATTGTCGTGAACGCTCACTGCGCCGATTTTCAGAACCTGCATCCAGACGCCCGCCAGCATCTCTTCAACCGGAGTGCGCGGCGCGACGAAATCCTCATCCGATTCCCGCCGCGACGGTTCGGGCGCGGGCAGCGCGCGCCTGTCAATCTTGCCGTTCGGAGTCAGCGGCAAACCGTCCATCCGCGTGAACGACGATGGAACCAGATACTCCGGCAATCGCTCCAACAGGAATCGGCGCAACTCGCCGGGCGTGGGCGCGGGTTCGCTCGCGGGAACGAAATATGCCGCGAGTCGTTTTTCTCCGGGCTGATCTTCGCGGACTGCGGCGACGGCTTCGCGCAAATTCGAGTGTTCGCCGAGCGCCGCCTCGATTTCTCCGATTTCGATTCGGAATCCGCGAATCTTGACCTGATCGTCGCAACGCCCTGCGAATTCGATGTCGCCGCCCGGCAGCCAGCGGGCCAGGTCTCCGGTTTTATACAGCCGCGCGCCCGCTGTTTTGCTGAATGGATTTGGAATGAATTTCTCTGCGGTCAGATCGGGTTTGCCGCGATAGCCTCTGGCCACGCCCGGCCCGCCGACAAAGATTTCGCCGTAGACTCCGATGGGCGCCGGTTGCAGATTTGAATCCAACACGTAAATCTGCGTGTTGGGAAACGGGCGGCCAATCGGCGTCACACGATCAGCCGGTAAATCAATGCCGCTGTCCTCAAAATACGCGCTGTCAATCGTCGTCTCGGTCAAACCGAAAGAATTGATCAGCCGCGTCCGAGCGCCGCACAACCGCAGACATCTTTGATACTCGCTCGCGTACCACACGTCAGAGCCGACCACCAGCACGCGCATGAAATCGAGCGACTCGCCGATCACTTCCAAATGCGCCATCAGGTTACGCATCACCGCCGGGACGAACTCCGCGCAATCCACCGATTCCCTGCGCATCAACGCGTACAACTCTCCGGCGTCCAGCAGCGAATCTCGCGGGCAGATGACAAGCTTTCCGCCGGAGCACAGAGCGCGAATCATATCGCCCGCGCAAACATCGAATGGGAAGCTGGCCATCTGCAAATGACACGTCGCGGCGCGGCCCAGTTCGTAAGCCCGCTCCCAGGCCAGATAAGCGTTGACCAGGCCGTCGTGGCTGACCATCACTCCCTTCGATTGTCCCGTCGAGCCGGATGTGTAAATGACGTAAGCGAGATTCTCAGCGGTCGCTGTGGGATTGGGATTCTCTGCGCTCTCGCGCGCGATGGTTTCCCAATCCGTGTCGAAACAGACTGTCGCAATCCGCAATCCGCAATCCGCAATCCGCAATTCTTTCCGCGTCAACAAGACCTTCGCCTGAGCGTCATTGAGCATGAACTTCAATCGCTCTTCGGGATAAGCCGGATCGAGCGGCGTGTAGGCTCCGCCAGCCTTGAGCGTCGCCATCGCGCCGATGACCATCTCTGCTGAACGCTCGACGCAGATTCCCACTGGCGTCTCCGGCTCGACGCCAAGCTCGCGCAGATGATGCGCAAGCTGATTGGCGCGCCGGTTCAGTTCGCCGTAAGTCAGACAACTCCCTTCGCAAACCACCGCGACCGCGTCCGGCGCGCGCTCGGCTTGGGCCTCGAACAATTGATGGATGCAGCGTTCCAGCGAGTAATCCGCGTCAACGCCGTTCCACTCCACCAGCAATCGGCGTTTCTCAGCCTCCGGCAATATCGGCAAGGATGTAATGCGCTGGTCTGGATTGGCGACAACGCCTTCCAGCAAAGTCTGAAAATGTTGGAGCAGGCGTTCGATGGTTGCGGCCTCGAAAAGATCGGTGTTGTATTCCGCCGCCGCGCTCAATCCTCTGGCCTCTTCAACCATCGTCAGCGTCAGATCGAAGTTCGCGGTCTTCTTGTCAATCTTCAAGGCGCTCAGCGTCAGCCCGTGCTCCGCAACCTCGACGCCTCCGGGCGTGTTTTGCAGGATGAGCATGACCTGGAAGAGCGACGGGCGGCTCATATCGCGTTCGGGCTTGAGTTCTTCGACCAGTTTTTCAAACGGGATGTCCTGATTGGCGTAAGCGCCCAGAGCCACTTCACGCGCGCGGCGCAACAATTCGCGGAAGCTCGGATCGCCGGAGAGATTGGTTCGCATGACCAGCGTGTTGATGAAGCAGCCGATCATCGCCTCGATTTCAGCCCGGTTGCGATTGGCGACCGGCGTCCCGACGCTGATGTCGTCCTGCCCGGTGTAGCGATGCAGCAAGACCTGGAACGCCGCCAGCAAGGTCATGAACAATGTCGCACCCTCGCGCCGGCTCAACTCCTGAAGCGATTTGGCCAGCGGCTTCGGAAGCGAGAGCGACAGTTTGGCGCCGCGCGAGGTTTGAACCGCCGGCCTCGGAAAATCGGTGGGCAGCATCAGCGGTGGAGGATTGTCGCCCAATCGCTCGCGCCAGTAATCGAGTTGCGCCTCCATCACTTCACCCTGCAACCATTCGCGCTGCCATTCGGTGAAGTCGGCGTATTGCAGAGACAGATCGGGAAGCGGCGAAGGTTTCTCTTTTGAAAACGCGTCGTAGAGAACCGCCAACTCACGGATAAAGACTCCGAGCGACCACGCGTCGGAAACGATGTGATGCATTGTCAGCAGCAGCGCGTGATCTTCCTCTCGCAGTTTGAGCAGCGTCGCCCGCAGCAAAGGCCCTTCGGCCAGATTGAATGGCCGTTGCGCTTCAACAATTGCCCGGCGATGAATCTCGTCCTCGCGCTCCCGCTCCGACAAACTCCGGAGATTCACTCTGTCCAGAGTGATGTTCATCGCGGAGTTGATCACCTGAACCGGCTCGCCATCCATCACGGCGAAAGTGGTTCGCAGTGATTCGTGCCGCCGGGCGATCTCCTGAATCGCGTGTTCCAGCGCGCCGGCGCGCAACGCGCCTTTTATGCGCACGGCCATCGGAATGTTGTAGAACGGGCTTCCGGGCTGGAATTGATCCAGAAACCACATCCTTCGCTGAGCGAAAGAGGCCGGAAAGACATAGACATCATGTTCCGAAATATCCAAAGAGGTCAGTTTATTTGTCTGAGAGTTCTTCATCAGTTAAGCAGTCGGGCAAAGATTTTGAAGCATTTCCATTTTCCATTTTCCAATTGCCATTTTTCATTTGCCATTGCCGGAGTTGCGGCCCCGGACGCAATGACAAATGAAAAATGGCAATTGGAAAATGGAAAATGAAGAACGATTACGCACAAGCATTTTTCCGCAGGCTTATTCGTAACGCAGGCATTCAGTCGGCTCCATCCGCGCGGCCTTCCTCGCCGGCCAGACGCCGAAGATCAGCCCCGTGACGGTCGCCACCGCCACTCCGGCGCCGACCGCCCATAGCGGTATCGAGGCCGGTAATTCAGGAATGAAAAATCTGGCGGCCTGACTGATCCCCGCGGCGAGCGCAACGCCCACGATTCCGCCCAGCGAAGTCAGCGTCATGGCTTCGCACAGGAATTGACTGATGATGTCTCGACGGCGCGCCCCGACCGCTTTGCGGACGCCGATCTCGCGCGTGCGCTCCGTCACGGTCACGAGCATGATGTTCATGACTCCGATCCCGCCGACGAGCAGCGCGATGCCGGAGATGGCGATGGCCACCAGTCCCAGAGTTCCCGTGATGTTGTCGAACTGCTCGGCGAACTTGTCAGCCGTTTTCAGATCGAAATCGTTCGGCTCGCCGAATCCGATCCCGCGTTGTCGGCGCAGAATCTCCTCGGTCTGATTCAACGCCTGCCACAACTGCCCGCTCCTGGCCCGGATCACCAGCATCAGCGATTCGTCTTCAGGCGAAAGTTTGCGCGCCGTCCGGTAAGGGATGAACGCGACGTTGTCCTCTTCGTTCTCGATGAAGAAGCCGCTCTTTCTCTGCTCCAACACTCCGATGACTTCGAACATCTTTCCGCTCAATTTGATCTGCCGTCCGACGATCCGGTTCAGATGCGGGAAGAGGGCTTCGACCACGTTGACGCCGACGACAATGACGTCGCGCTGGTGTTGGTCATCAATCTCATTTATGAAGCGCCCTTCCCGCAAATTCAGGCTGGCCACTCGCGCGTAACTCGGCGTGACGCCTTGCAGGTAAGCCTGTTTGTAAGTCGCCCCCTGATAAGCCAGCGTGCGATCAATTCGCCAGACATAACCGATGTTGGCGACATCTTCGACGGCGTCCGCCCGGGCGAGGATCGCCTCGCCGTCTTCAGGACGCAGCGGCTTGCGCCTGATCTCATCACGATCACGCGACCTGATACTCGGCCCCGTCGAATAATGGAACGCGTAGATGTTGTTGGAGCCGTACTGCTCGATCAGGGCGATCACGCCTTTGCGCGCGCCGGTGAGCAGCGACGCCACCACGATGACGGTCATTACTCCGATGACGATTCCGAGAATGGTCAGAAAGCTGCGGAACTTGTGCGCCCGCATGCTGCCCAGCGCGATCACGACCGCTTCGCCGGGCCTGAACTTATAGGACTTCATATTTCTCCCCAAAGTAGATACCAATTTTTTTCAACACAAAGGGTCAAAGGATCAAAGGATCAAAGGCTTGAAAGGCGTTAAAGCCCTTTGTCCTCTTTGATCCCTTGACCCTTTGACCCTTTGTGTTGAAAGGTCTTCCCTTCACTCCCTGGTCAACGCCACAATCGGATCGAGCCGCGCCGCCTTGTGTGCAGGGTAAACGCCGAAGATCAATCCGATGCCACCCGAAACCAAAAGCGACAGGAGGATGTAAAAAGGCGTGATCTTCATCGGCACGGTAGTCGCCACGTTCATCACCCACGCGACGGCGACCGCAAGCGACAAGCCCAACACTCCGCCCAATGAAGCGAGCAGCGCCGATTCGATCAAAAATTGCAGCAGGATGTGTCTGCGCCGCGCGCCCATGGCCTTGCGCAGCCCGATCTCGAAGGTTCGCTCGGTGACGCTGACCAGCATGATGTTCATGATCACGATCCCGCCCACGAGGAGCGAGATGAGCGTGATCGGCGTCACCACCAGCGCGATTAGGCCGGTGAACTGATCAACCTGAGTGTTGAGGTCTTCTACATTGGCGATGGCGAAATCATCCTCTTCGCCAGGCGCCAGTTTGCGGCGGTTCCGCATCGTCATACGGGCCTCCTCAACCGTCATGGCGAATTCCTCGCGGCTCGTGGCTCGACCGTGCAACTCCAAATTCTGCCGCCGGCCGAAAAGACGTCCGAAAGTCGTCAGCGGGATGTAGGCGTGGTTGTCCATCGAATCGCCTAGAAAGACTCCGCGTTTCTTCTCCACACCCACAATCCGCAAAGGGACTCCGCTGATCTTGATCGTATTGCCCAGCGGGTCGGCATCGGGGAAAAACTTCTCGCGCGCCCCCGCGCCGATGACGCACACCAGGGACGCCTGCTCCACTTCGTGCGGGGCGATGAAGCGTCCATCAACGATCGTCTTGTTCTCGATATCCTTCATGTTGGCGGTCACGCCGATGGCCCACGCGCCGTCCAATTCCTGCCCTTCGTGATTCAGATCAACCCGCAGTCGCGCCGCCGCCCCGACCTCGGCGCATGTCGAGCAATGACGTTTCAACCATTCATAATCGTCCCACTCGATCTGTTTGTTCCGGCGATACATGTCTTCCAACTTTTCCTGGCTGATCTTTCCCGCGTAAGCGATACGGGCGATCATGAAGTGGTTGGCCCCGAATATCTCCGAGATCTGATTCACGACATAAGCGTTCAGCCCGCTGATGGCCGCGCCCACCAGCGTCACCGAAGACACGCCGATGATGATTCCTATCAAAGTCAAAAAGGCGCGCAGCTTGTGAGCCAATATCTCCTGCAACGCCATCCTGGCCGCGTCCAGATAAAACG
>JAJVID010000044.1:52956-54261 GCA_022072205.1 Acidobacteriota bacterium | reverse complement strand
GTAGACGCCTATACCGCGATCTTCTACAAAAATTCCGCCGTGCGCCGGAAGTGGATTCTGTTGCTGGCGATTCTGGAAAGCTGCGCGCCGACCCATAAATACTTCGATGGCCCAGACGCTGGCGGCAAGACGCGGCTGGCGGCGCGGTTGCTGTGGCAGGGGTTGGTCTTCATCCTGGCGTTCGGTCTTTCGGTTGTTTTGCTCATGCCCGCGCACCTGATCAGCGCAGTTAGCGTGTTATGGAAAAAGTCGTAATCATCGGTTCAGGAGCCAGCGGCGTTCATTTTGCGCTCTCACTGCTCGGCAAGGGATACGAAGTAATCATGCTGGATGTCGGACAAGCCAGGCCGCCAGCGGTCAATCCTGAAGACGACTTCAATGAACTGAAGACCAACTTGAATGACCCGGCGCGCTATTTTCTGGGATCGAAGTTCGAGGCCGTCGTTCATCCCGGTTCAGAAGGTGAGTATTACGGCTTCCCGCCGCATAAGAGTTATATCTTCTCGCAGCCTGATGCTTTTAAGTGGGAAGCTCGCGGCTTCGCGCCGTTGCTTTCATTCGCGCAGGGCGGTTTGGCCGAGACGTGGACGGGCGGCGTCTATCCGCTCAACGAAACTGAACTGCGGGAGTTCCCTTTCAGCTTTGAAGAGATTGCGCCGGCTTACAGCGAAGTCGCGCGGCGTATCGGTGTATCGGGCGCGATTGATGACCTGGCCCGCTTCTATCCGGTTCACGATCACTTGCTGGAACCTCTGCGATTGGATCAGCACTCGCGCTTGTTGCTGGAGGCTTACGAGAAGAGCAAACGCTATCTGAATCAGGAATTGAAATGCTTCTTTGGTCGCTCGCGCGTGGCGGCGCTCAGCCGCGACGTGAACGGGCGAAAAGGCTGCACGTACACTGGCCGTTGTTTGTGGGGCTGTCCGACCGGCGCGTTTTACACTCCGTCGCTGACGCTTGATGAATGCAGGCGCTACCCGAACTTCAAATATCTGCCCAACACCTTCGTCAGCCATTTCAAGTTCGACGCTGAAAGGCGCGTGACCGGCGTTGTTGCAAACTCCCTCGCCGAAGCGGGTGAGTTGGACATCACGGCTGATCGTTTCGCGCTGGCTGCGGGGACGCTCGCTTCGTCGAAGATTTTCATGGATTCGATCTGGAAGGGAACCGGGGAAGTGATCAAGCTGACCGGCTTGATGGACAACCGGCAGATTCTGATCCCGTTCATCAATCCACGAATGATCGGCGAGCGGTACGAGCCGGAGAGTTATCAGTATCATCAGATCGGGATGGGCATCGAAGGCC
>JAJVID010000044.1:0-52856 GCA_022072205.1 Acidobacteriota bacterium | reverse complement strand
TGAGCGACATGTCACGGACGCTCGGCTGGGGCGCGACGCTGTTTCGCGCGTTGCTGGCCATGCACGGCGTGGTGTTGATCATCGGCGGAATTGTCTGGAGGAGGCGTCAGCCTGCGAAAGATGTTGCGGCGTTGGATTCCTCGATCAAGACCAGCCGGACAGTGTGGATTGCGCTTGCCGCTCTGAGCCTGCTTGCATTGGCGTTGAGATTGTGGCGGCTCGATACTGATCTTTGGCACGATGAGGTCCTTACGCTGGTGGATTTCGCGCGCTTGCCGCTCGGCGAAATCATCACGCGCTTCCCGTCGCAAAATCAGCACATGTTCTTCTCCGTGCTGGCGCGCTTCTCGTTCGCCGTTTTCGGCGAAAGCGCCTGGGCGCTGCGATTGCCGTCGGTGATCTTCGGCGTAGGCAGCATCTGGGCCTTATTTTTTCTGGGACGCCGGTTGCTTGACGTGCGCGAAGCGCTGCTGGCCTGCGCGTTGATGACCGTTTCTTATCATCACATCTGGTTTTCGCAAAACGCGCGCGGCTACATGGGATTGCTTTGCTTCACGCTGCTGGCCACCTGGCTGTGGCTCGAAGCGTTATCGCGCAACAAGTGGCGGTGGTGGTTGGGCTACGCGGTCGCGGTGGCATTGGGAGCGTGGATGCATATGACAATGGCTTTTGTGGCTGCCACGCACGTCCTGCTTTCATTCAATGTTCTGGTCAGGCCGAAAAGCCGGGAGTCTGGCGCGCAGCCCATCATCGGCAGAGTGAATTGGCCGCCGATTGTGGCGTGGTTGCTTTGCGGAAGTTTGACGCTGCAATTGCACGCGCTGGCGCTGCCGGAATTTTTGCAGACCGGTTTGCACGAAGTTTCTTTGCCGTCGGAATGGACGAATCCACTCTGGGTGATCACGGAGAGCGTGCGCAGCTTGCGCGTCGGGTTTTCGGGAATCGCGGTGGTTTTGTGCGGCGGGGCGCTGGTGGGCGTCGGCTGGTTGAGTTTGCTCAGACGTGATTGGCGCGCGGGACTGGCTTTGGTTCTGCCGGCGCTGCTGGCTGGCGGCTTGATGCTGGCGTTAGGTCACAATCTGTGGCCGCGATTCTTTTTCTTTTCAATGGGATTTGCGTTGTTGATCGTCGCGCGGGGGGCGATGGCTTTGCCGCGCTTGTTGTTGTCGCTGATTCCCGGGGCGGGCCGCGAACGGCTGGCGACGGCTGCAGGGCTGACGTTGATGGGTTTGATCATTGCGGCCTCAGCCGCGACTGTGCCGCGCAATTATCGTTTGCCGAAGCAGGATTTCACCGGCGCGCGCGATTACGTCGAGCGGCATCGCCAGCCGGGCGACGCCGTAGTCGCCGTTGGGCTGGCTGCGATGGATTACGGACGCTATTTCGCTCCGCACTGGTCGGTAGCCGAAGCGCAATCTGAATTGGAAGCGATCCGGCAAGCGCACGCGACGGTCTGGCTTGTTTACACCATACCGGTCGAGGTCAAAGCCTATCACCCCGATATCTGGCAAGTGATCGAGCGGGATTTCGAGGTCGTCAAAATCTTTCCCGGCACGCTCGGTGGCGGCGAAGTCTATGTCTGCCGCCGACAATCCGGGAAAGCGGAGGCGGCGTATACGGATGGTCGTCCGGCCTCCGGAAACGGCGAAGGATCAGGTCATCAGTATGCAGGAAAAGAAAATTGATGATGTCAGGGCTTTCTGGGAGGCGAATCCTCTTTTCGCTGGAGAATCGAGCTTTCCCACAGGTAGCAGAGAATTCTTCGAAGAACATAGCTTTGTTTACGAGCAGGACTGCTTCGCCGGGCGGATAGATTCCAGAATATTTCCGGATGGCTCAAACAGGGAAAAAGCGCTTGATCTCGGTTGTGGCCCCGGATTTTGGACTATAGAGCTGGCGAGGAACGGCGTAAAAAAAATCATCGCCGCTGATTTAACACAGAACGCTATTTTGCTGACACGGAAGAGAGCCATCATTTATGGAGTGGAGATAGAAACCAGTCTTCAAAATGCAGAGCGGCTGTCGTTCGAGGACTGTTCTTTTTCGCACGTCAATTGTCAGGGTGTCATTCATCACACTCCGGACACGGAAGCCTGTGTCCGCGAAATAGCCCGCGTCCTGCGACCAGGCGGGACTGCACTGATCTCTGTTTACTACAAAAATCTTTTCCTGCGCTCCTGGCCCATCCTCAGATACGCGGCTAGAGTTCTCCTCGCGTTCGGCGCCGGGATGAAGGGTAGAGGAAGGGAAAACATCTATGGCGCGGATGATATAAATGAAATCGTGAGGTTGTATGACGGCGCCCGGAATCCGATAGGAAAGGCGTACTCCAGGAGCGAATTCAGGCAAATGCTTTCGCGGCATTTTGAGACGGAAGATATCTTCTTTCATTTTTTCCCGGCGCGCTCGCTTCCATTTCGAATTCCCAATTGGCTCCACAGGTTTCTGGATAAGAGATTCGGTTTTATGATCTTCGCAAAATGTAGAAAGGCTTTGTCTTTATAACGATGAAATATGATCAAATCTGTAAGCCTGATTATTCCAGCTTTCAATGAAGAGTTGGCGATACAGCAAGTGACGCGCGCGGCGCGCGAATTGTTGGAGCAGCATGGCTACCGCACGGAAGTCATCGTGGTTGATGATGGCTCGACCGACGGGACGGCGCGCGCGGCGCAATCGGCGGGCGCGCGCGTGCTGCAACACCGCCGCAATCGCGGTTACGGGGCCGCGCTCAAGACCGGCATCACCGCCGCCACTCACGATGTGATTGCGATTATTGATTCCGACGGCACATATCCATCGAAATATCTGCCCGCGATGCTCGAAGAGTTGGAGCGCGCCGATATGGTCGTCGGCGCTCGCATCGGCAAAGAGGTGCATATCCCGTTCGTCCGGCTTCCGGCCAAATGGGTTCTGCGGCGTTTGGCGGATTACGTCTCCGGTTCGCGGATTCCCGATTTGAACAGCGGCTTGCGCGTCTTTCGCCGCGACATGGCGATGCAGTATTTCCCGATTCTCCCGAACCAATTCAGCTTTACGACGACGATCACGCTGGCGATGCTCTGTGACAACTACGCGGTCTCCTACATTCCGATTGATTACCATAAGCGGAAAGGCAAATCGAAGATCGTGCCGTGGGACGCGGGCAGTTTTGCGATTCTGATCTTGAGAATGGCTATGCTCTTCCGTCCGCTGCGGGTCTTTCTGCCGATCGCGCTGGCGTGCCTGGCTTATGGCGTGGTCAAGATGTCAATTGACCTGATGCACGATCCGAACATCTCCGCTTCGGCGATCCTGGCGTTTTTGAGCGCGCTGCTGCTCGTCCTGATCGGAATGTTGGGCGACGCCATCGCGACGCGCATGGGCCGCTTCAACCCGAATGCGGTCGCGGGCGTGCAATTGAAAGAGTATGTGGAACTGGAATATGAGGCTCAGGCGATTGAGTCTGAAGATCATCCGCTGACGAGAAGAAATTGAAATGATCTGGTTGCGAATCTATCTGCTGGCGGGGCTGGTTGTTCATAAAGCCCTCTGGGAGGCGCTCAAACGGCGGTCTTCCGGCGGCGCGGCTAAACGGGCGCCTCAGCCCTTGAGCCTCAGACTGGTCAAAGGCGTCAAGGTTGCGATTCTGCTCGGAGTCGTGGCGCAGACGATGGCGCCGGAGATTTTGCCGATCTCGTCTTCGCCGTTCTGGCTGCGCGTCGCCGGAGTTTTGATCTACACGGCTGGCTTGATCGTCGCCCTGCTCGGACGCATCCAGCTTGGCGATAGCTGGTCGGACATCGAAACGGCGCAGGTATTGCGCAATCAAGCCGTCGTCTCGCGCGGCCTCTACCGGTACATCCGCCATCCAATTTATGTCGGCGACCTGCTGCTGCTCGCGGGTCTCGAACTGAGTTTGAATTCGTGGCTGGCGCTGGCGGTCGGACTACTGGCTCCGGTTGTTTTGTGGAAGGCGGTGCGCGAAGAGCGGATGCTGGCGGAATCGCTACCCGGCTATGACGCATACTGCGTGCAGACGAAGCGCTTCATTCCCTTCATAGTCTAAAGCGCAGAAGATTGAGCAAGCTATCAACTCTGACTGTCCTCATCGTGAACTTTCAAACCGATCAGATCATTTCAACAACAACCTCCGCGCGACCGCGTGTGGTTATCCTCGGCGCAGGCCCGGCAGGACTCGGCGCGGCCTGGCAATTGGCGAAACGAGGCAAAGCCGACGCCATCGTCATCGAACAACGCGATGATGTGGGCGGCAATTCAGGCAGCTTCGATCTCGGCGGTTTGTCAGTTGATTACGGCAGCCATCGTCTGCATCCGGCCTGCGAGCCGGAGATTCTGGCTGATCTGAGAGAGTTGCTGCGCGACGATCTACTCGACCGCCCGCGTCACGGGCGAATCAGGTTGCGCGGGCAGTGGATACATTTTCCGCTCAAGCCACTCGACCTGATGTTCGGGTTGCCTCTGTCGTTCGGATTCGGAGTGGCTCAGGACACGCTGCGCAAAGTCGTTCCGCACGCGAACGGCGCGGGGCCTGAGACTTTTGCGAGCGTGTTGGAGAGCAGCCTGGGGCGCACGATCTGCCGCGACTTCTATTTCCCGTACGCCGCGAAAATCTGGGGCGCTCAGCCGGAGGAATTGTCCGTGATACAGGCCCGCCGCCGCGTTTCAGCCGGATCGCTGGCGAAGATGGTTCGCAAAGTCTTGAACAGCGTTCCGGGTTTCGAGCCGCCGGGGGCCGGACGATTCTTCTACCCTCGACGCGGTTTCGGGCAGATCAGCCGCGCGATTGCGGACGCCGCGCGCGCGGCGGGCGCTGACATCCGATTGGGCGCGACTGTTCGCCAGCTTCGACTCGGCTCGCCGCATCGCGTTGAAATTGAATGCGGCGGCGAGGTCTGCGAATTGGAAGCCGATCACGTCTGGTCTACGATTCCGATCACGACGCTGGCGCGCATCGTCAATCCGCCTGCTCCGCCTGAAGTGATCGAGGCGGGGCGTCGAATCAAGTACCGGGCGATGGTATTGATCTATCTGGTTCTGGCCCAGCCGCAATTTACCGAATTCGACGCGCATTATTTTCCGGAAGCGGAAGTCCGGTTGACGCGATTGTCGGAGCCGAAGAATTACAGCGCGGCGGCTGAGCCTGTTGATAGCACCGTTTTGTGCGGTGAATTACCGTGCGCGGTTGGCGATGAAGTTTGGCGGGCGCCGGATGAAGAATTGGCCGATCTCGTCCGCGCTTCGCTGTCACGCTGCGGGCTGCCGATTCAATCGAAGGTCTTGCAGGTGGCGACTAAACGGCTGGCGTTCGCATATCCGATTTATCACCGGGGTTACGAGGAAGCTTTCGCCAAACTGGATGAATGGGTGTCGAGCCTGGATGATGTGCTGACATTCGGGCGCCAGGGCTTGTTCGCTCACGACAACACGCATCACGCGCTGGCGATGGCTTACGCGGCGGTCGAGTGTTTGGGGCATTCGGGCGCGTTCGATTCAAACAGATGGCTGGATTACCGGGAGCAATTCGCAAAGCACGTCGTCGAGGATTGAGAAAAGATGCTCCCACGAGAAGAGGAGGAAAGTCAGATATGGTAGCAAGTAGAAAACTGGTTCTGTCGCTCTTATTTCCATTGTTGGTTTTGTTGGCCTGCGCTTCGACTGTTCCGCAACAAGCGGTCATCACACTAAGCCCTGAAGTCATGTTTCAAACCATAGGCGGCTGGGAAGCGACCGCTCAGGCCGGGCAGTTGACGTTCAGAGATATATTCCCGAAGTATAAAGACACTTTGTACGATCTGACGGTCAACGATCTGGGCATCAACCGCATCCGGTTGGAGATTACAAACGGCGTGGAAAACACGGGTGATTATTTCACCCAGTATTTCAACGGCCAGATTTCGCGTGAGGAGTGGAAAAAACACTGGTACGAGATCATCAACGACAACAATGATCCTTTTGTGATCAATCCCGCCGGGTTCCATTTCGGAAGTTTGGATTATTCGGTTGACACCGTGATTTTGCCGATCAAACAACGGCTCGAGGCCAGAGGGGAGAAGCTTTACGTAAACCTGAACTACGTTGATTTCGGCCCCTCGGCCTTCGAGCACAAAAATTACCCGGAAGAGTATGCCGAGTTCATGCTCGCCACTTTTCTGCACCTGCGAGATAAGTACGGATGGACGCCCGACTCCATCGAAATAGTTCTGGAAGCCGATAACGCAGGCTGGAGCGGCGCGCAGATCGGCCAGGCGATTGCGGCCACAGGCAATCGCCTGAAGGCCAATGGTTTTCATCCCGCTTTCATCGCTCCCTCGACCACGAACATGGCCAACGCGGTTCCTCTCTTCGATCAAGCCATTCAGATTCCCGGCGCCGCCGATTACCTGACCGATTTGTCATACCACCGCTACGGCGGCGTGTCGGACGCCACGCTGCAAACCATTGGGAGCCGGGCTATCCAGTACGGGATTCAAACAGCGCATCTGGAATTGATCGGGGCGAACTACAACGATTTGCACAAAGACCTGACGCTGGGCAGAGATTCCTCGTGGGCGCAGTTCACGATAGCCTGGCTGAAAAGTAGCGGGATTGACGACGGCGGCAAATATTACGTGATTGACGACAGCGATCCGAACCGCCCGATTGTCAACCTCGGCAGCCGTACCCGGTATTTGCGCCAATACTTCAAATACGTCAGAAGCGGCGCAGTGCGAATCCTGGCTACGAGCAGTGACACAGCGTTTGAGCCGCTGGCCTTCGTCAACGCCGACTGCAAACAGGTTGTCGTGGTCAAAGCCGCCAGCGGCGGGTCGTTTTCAATTCAGGGACTGCCAGCCGCCACTTACGGCGTGAAATACACAACCGAAGCGCAATACGACATTGACAGTCCGGACGTGACCATCGCCGCAGGCCAGCCGTTGCAGGCTGCGATTCCGGCGGCGGGCGTGATCACGATTTACGCGAAGAGCGTCAATTGCGCTCCGCTGGTGAACATCTCGGCGGCCAGCTATCGGAGCGCCGAACTGGCGTCCGAATCGCTGGTTGCGTCTTTCGGCAAAAATCTGGCTCCCGCGACTGTTGCGGCGACGGCGACTCCGCTGCCGACTTCGCTGGCCGGGGCGGCGGTCAAGGTCACCGACGCTCTGGGCGTTGAGCGACCGGCCCCGCTTCTTTTCGTTTCACCACAACAGATCAATTATCAAATCCCGTCCGGCACGTCGCGCGGGCCTGCCAAGGTGGTTGTGGTGAACGGAGCGAACATCACGGCGATCAGATCGGCGACTATCGCGCGGGTCGTTCCGGGACTGTTCTCCGCAAACAGCTCAGGCGCCGGAGCGGCGGCGGCGGTCGCGTTGCGCGTCAAGCCGGACTCTTCGCAGAGTTTCGAGCCGACCATCAAGTTCGACGCCGCGCAAGGCAAGTTCATCCCGCTTCCGATTGATCTCGGGCCGGATTTGGGAAACGCCACCGATCAGGTGTTTCTGATTCTTTACGGAACCGGAATCCGGTTTAACGGCGGGCTGCCGATGGTGTCAGTCAAGATAGGCGATGCGAATGGCGCGAATGCTGTTGATGCGCCAGTGCTCCATGCGCTCGGACTGGCGGAATACGTCGGCCTCGATCAAGTCACCGTGCGTTTGCCGCGAAGCCTGGCCGGGCGTGGCGAAGTCAGCGTGTTTCTGTCGGTGGATGGCAAGCAGGCCAACCCGGTGGTTATAAACGTCAAGTGATCGCTCTGCGGCTTCGATTGTTACAACTCGTTTGCTGGATAACGGCGGCGGCATTCTTCGCCTGGGCGCACGCGGATTCGCGCTTTCGTGACGCCGAAGGATTTCTGCGCGGCGGATATTGCCTGCCAGTGGCGGCTGGCGCGGCGTTGATCTTTCTCGGATACGCGGCGTCGAAGCCCTGGAAGAAGACCGCCGCGTGGCTGGCTCTGGCCACAGTCGGGCAAGCCGTCGTATTGCAGACGATAGACGCGGGCCAGTTGATCAGATACCAGCATTACCGTCCGCTCCCGCGTTTGCTCGAAACGGCGCCCTGGCTGCTCGTTTTACTCGTCATCCAAACCGCGCTTGTGTTGGCGGGGTTGAGAACTCACTGGCCGAGCATTCGCGCGTGGCTGGGACGCAATTTCAAAGTCTGGCAGATTGCGGGCATAGTGATCGTTTTCTTCGTGACCAGCGCGACAGTCTCGCGCGACGTTCGTGTTTACTTGATGGAACTGCCTTTTGCGGCGTTTGCGCAGGCTGTCAATCTGGCCAACGTCGCGCTTGCCGCGTTCGCTCTGCCGGATGATGTCGTGACCCGATTGAAGCTGAGGATCGAAGGCTTTTTCGGAGGAGAAGGAAAGGATGAGACGAGAGGCGTAGATCGTTTCGCTATGCTGGCCGCCGTTTGGGTGACATCGGCAGCCGCTTTGTTGAGCTACTTTTCTTACGAGCGCCACCCGCACATTCCCGACGAGGTTGTTTATCTTTATCACGCCCGTTATCTGGCTGAAGGCAAGTTGAGTTTGCCTGCGCCGCCGGTTCCCGCAGCGTTCGACATTGATTTGATGAACTACGAAGCGGATCGCTGGTTCTGCCCTGTGCCGCCGGGCTGGCCTGTGGCGCTGGCGTTGGGCGTCTTGTGCGGAGTTCCGTGGCTGGTCAACCCTGCGCTTGCGGGTTTGAATGTTCTGCTGGCTTTCGCTTTCACGCGCGAACTTTATGATCGCCGCACGGCTCGACTGGTGACTTTACTGTTATGCGTCTCGCCCTGGCACGTCTTTATGGCCATGAATTTTATGACCCACACCTTCACGCTGACCTGCGCGCTGCTCGCCGCTGTGGCGGTCATTCGAGCCAGACGAACCAGCCGAAGCGTGTGGGCCGCGTTGAGCGGAGTGGCGACCGGCGCAGTCAGTTTGATCAGGCCGTTGGAGGGATTGGTCGTGGCGGTGCTGATCGGACTCTGGGTCATCGGCGTCGGCGGGAAGCGGTTGAGGTTTTCCGGTATCGCGGCTTTCGCGCTGGGCTGCGTCGCCGTTGGCGTTGCGGTTATGCCTTACAACAAAGCGCTCACCGGCAGCCCGACCACGTTCCCGATCATGGCTTACACCGACAAATATTACGGCCCGAAAGCCAACGCGCTCGGATTCGGCCCGGAGCGCGGGTGGGGTTGGGAACTCGATCCTTATCCGGGGCACGGACTGCGAGATGTTCTGGTCAACGCCAATCTCAACCTGACTTCGATCAACTTCGAGTTGCTCGGCTGGAGCGCAGGCTCGCTGGTCTTCATCGCGCTGCTGATCTTCGCCAAAGCCGTGCGTGGCAGTGATTATCTGATGCTGGCGACGATTGCAGCGATCTTTATCGCGCATGCTTTCTACTGGTTCAGCGGCGGCCCTGATTTCGGAGCGCGTTACTGGTACCTCATGCTGATTCCCTGTGTGGCGCTGACAGCTCGCGGGATTCAACTTTTGGAACGGATGCTCGATGACCAGGGCCCCAGAGTCATCGCCCTGGTTCTGTCGCTGTGCGCGATGACTCTGGTCAATTATTTTCCCTGGCGGGCGATTGATAAATATCATCACTATCTGCGAATGCGCCCCGACATCCGCAGCCTCGCGCGCGAACACGGATTCGGAAAAAGCCTGGCGCTGATTCGCGGCGAGCGGCATCCCGATTACGCTTCGGCTGCCATCTACAATCCGCTCGATCTGCAAGCCGACGCGCCCGTTTACGCCTGGGATCGCAGCCCGGAAGTCCGCATTCAGGCGCTCAGAGCCTATGCCGACCGTCCGGTGTGGATCATTGATGGGCCTACGATCACTGGCGGCGGTTTCAAAATCGTCGAAGGGCCATTACCTGCGCGCGAACTTTTGCAGCGGATTTCGAGTGAATGACGCAAGAATTTCATGACGACAGCTACCGTGGGATTCGTGTCGCCGTGTTGGGCGCGGCGGGCTTCATCGGGCGATGGGTGGCGCGCAGCTTATTTGAGCAGCGAGCGCATCTTTACCTGATCGTCCGCGACCGGGCGAGCGCCGAAAAGATTTTCTCGGAGTACTCGATTCGCGGCGAGATCATCGAGCTTGATCTGGAACAGCCAGAAAGCGTGAGCGGACTGTTTGAGAAGATCAGGCCGTCAATCACATTCAACCTCGCCGGATACGGCGTTGACCGCTCGGAGTGCGACGAAGAGACTGCTTATCGCGTCAATGCGGATTTGCCGCAAGCCTTGTGTGAAGCTGTCGCCGCCAAGCGCGATCCGAAATGGCCTGGGCAACAATTGATTCATACCGGCTCCGCGCTCGAATACGGCGAGATCGGCGGCGATCTGGCTGAAGATTCCACGCCGAATCCGACAACTCTTTATGGCAAATCGAAACTCGCCGGGACGCTGGCGCTTCTTCGTTGTTGCCCGGCTAAACGAGTCAGAGGGGTGACGGCTCGCCTGTTCACGGTTTACGGGCCGGGTGAACACACAGGCCGATTGCTGCCGTCGCTGCTGGATGCGGCGCGCACGGGGCAGTCGCTGCCATTGACCGAAGGGCGGCAGTTGCGCGATTTCACTTATGTAGCCGAAGTCGCCGAAGGGTTGCTGCGTCTGGGCGTCAGCGACGCCGCGCCGGGAGAAATCGTAAATCTGGCGACCGGGCGTTTGACCACCGTCCGTCAATTCATCGAACTCGCGGCTGATATTTTGAATATCCCCGCGGGCAATCTGCTCTTCGGCGCGTTGCCCACGCGAGTTGAGGAGATGAATCACGATCCGGTCACGCTGGAACGCATCAGGCGGCTGACCTCCTGGACGCCGCCGACAAACATTTCATCAGGTATTCGCCACGCGTTGGCGTTTGAATCAGAAATCACATCTCAAGGAATAGATAATTCATGAATCAGACTTTGAACTCGACTTCAGAACATCAAAACATCATGGTTGCAGCCGAAGCCTTTGACGAGGTGAAGGCGTTCGCCAACTCTTTGCCATCGCTTCAACTTTCGGAACGATCTGTCTGCGATTTGGAGATGCTGGCGGTTGGCGCTTTCGCGCCGCTCGACCGTTTCATGGGCCGCGAAGATGAAGCGCGCGTGCGAGCCGAGATGCGGCTGGCGAATGGGCGTCTCTTTCCAATTCCTATAACGCTGCCGGTTGAGCCAGGCCCCGATATTCGCCTCGATCAAAGCATCGCGTTGCGTAACGCCAATAACGATCTGCTGGCGGTGATGAAGATCGAGGAAATCTACGAATGGGATTTGAACGAAACCGCGCAGCAGGTTTTCGGCACGCAGGATTTGCGCCATCCGCTCGTGGCCGAGATGCATCGCTGGGGCAAGGTGAACATCTCCGGCCCGCTGCAGGTTTTGCAACTGCCGCGACATTACGATTACCAGCATCTGCGCTTGACGCCCGCCGAGACGCGCGCGCGATTGAAGAGTTTCGGGCGTGAAAACGTGGTGGCTTTTCAGACGCGCAATCCGCTGCACCGCGTTCACGAGGAACTGACAAAGCGGGCGATTGAAGAAAAAGACGGCGTGTTGTTGCTGCATCCGGTTGTCGGATTGACGAAGCCGGGCGACGTGGATCATTACAGCCGCGTGCGAACTTATCAGGCGCTGGCCGATGGTTATTACGCTCCGGGCCGCATCCTGCTCGCGCTGCTGCCACTGGCGATGCGAATGGCAGGCCCCAGAGAAGCGCTCTGGCACGCGCTGATCCGGCGTAACTACGGCGCCAATCACTTGATCGTCGGGCGCGATCACGCCAGCCCCGGAGTTGATTCCACCGGCAAGCCATTCTACGGCCCGTATGACGCTCAGGAATTGGTCGAACGGCATAGCGAGGAAATCGGCATGGGCGTCGTGCCATTCAGCGAACTGGTCTATCTGCCCGATGAAGACCGCTACGAGGAAGTTTCCAAAGTGACGCCGCAGACGCGTACCGCGAGCATCTCAGGCACGCAGGTGCGCAATCTGTATCTCAATCGCGGACGCAAGTTGCCGGAGTGGTTCACGCGTCCGGAAGTGGCCGAAGTCCTCGCCGAAACCTATCCGCCGCGACACAGGCAAGGCGTGTGCGTCTGGTTCACGGGATTGAGCGGCGCGGGCAAATCAACAACCGCCGAAATTCTGATCCTGTTGTTGTTGGAATACGGGCGTCAGGCGACTTTGCTTGATGGCGACGTGGTTCGCACGCATCTTTCCAAAGGGCTGGGCTTCAGCAAGGAAGACCGCGACATCAACATCCGGCGCATCGGTTTCGTCGCCGCTGAGATCGCCCGTCACGGCGGCGTCGCGGTGTGCGCGGCTGTCAGCCCTTACCGCGCGACGCGCAACGACGTGCGGAACATGATCGGCTCCGACCACTTCGTCGAGGTCTTCGTGGACACGCCACTGGAAGTCTGCGAACAGCGCGACACGAAGGGGATGTATTCAAAAGCGAGGCGCGGCGAGATCAAAGGCTTCACCGGCATTGACGATCCGTATGAAGCGCCGCAGAGCGCCGAGATCACGCTCGACACCGTCGCGCATTCGCCCGAAGAGAACGCGCGGTTGATCCTGAATTACCTGATCGAACAAGGCTTCGCGCGGGCGCACGAAGCGGCGATGAGGGCTTCTCAAGGCTCCGACTAAATCGAAGCGCAAAAGATTGGCGCAGCGTCGCAACCATCAACTATGAACTATCAATTGTTTTCAGCAGGCGGGACCACGATGAATAAACAATTGATAGTTCATAGTTGACAGTTGATAATGCCCCACCCCGTTCGCGCCACTCCAAATTCAATTGAGGAAGGAATCCACAGTGATGATAAACCCGATGGTTCTAGCCCTGCTTTACTCCGGCCCTGACCAGATACTGCCAATGCTCTCGATTGTCGGCGCCGTCATCGGCTTTTTGCTGATGTGGTGGCGCAGGCTGATGACGCTGGCGCGGAGGGCGTGGAATAACGCTTTCAGAAAATCGCAGCCTCTCGCCAAAAAGCCGGCGGACATAGCCGCCAATCGAGCGCCGGCTGATGACCAACAGCCGCAGGAGCGAGAGGCATGAAGAAGGTCGTGGTGATCGGGCTTGATGGCTTTGAGCCTAAGATCGTCGAGCCGATGTTGGCGGCGGGAGCGTTGCCCAACTTGGCCAAGCTCAGAGCGCGCGGCGGCTTCTCGCGCGTGCAGACGACCTATCCGGCTCAGACTCCGGTCGCGTGGTCTACTTTTGCGACGGGATTGAATCCGGGCGGGCACGGCATTTTCGATTTCATTCGCCGCGATCCCAGGACATATCTGCCCGATCTGTCAATGAGCCGCTACGAGCAGAAGAACGCTTATCTGCCGCCAAAAGCGGTCAACCTGCGGCGAGGCGTTCCGATCTGGGAGTTGCTTTCAAACGCGGGAATCCCGTCAACCATCGTGCGTTGTCCGTGTTGTTATCCGCCGGACAACATCAAGGGACGGATGCTGGCTGGAATGGGCGTGCCGGATTTGCGCGGCGGTTTGGGGACTTCCACTTTCTACACGTCGAACGGCGACGTCGCGGCGCAGGAGAGCGAGAACGTGTTGCGGGTGAGTGTTGACGGAAGCGGCGTGATCAGGACTCATCTGATCGGCCCGCGCAATCCCAAGACGCGATCCGATTTTCAGTTCGACATCACGATTCACGTCGAGCCGTCGGCGAAAAAGATCGTCATTCGCTCCGAAGGCCAGCCGAAGACGCTTGAAGTCAAAGAAGGGCAGTGGAGCGATTGGCTGAAGGTGAAATTCAAGACCGGGCTGCTGCAATCTGTGCGCGGTCAGGCGCGGTTTCATCTGGTTCAGATGGAACCGGTGTTTGAACTCTACGCCTCGCCGATCAATTTCGACGCGGACGCGCCGCTCTTCCCGATCAGCTCTCCTCCGGAATACGCAGGCGAGTTAGCGCAGGAGGTAGGGACTTTCTACACGACCGGAATGGTCGAGGATCACACCGGGTTCAACAACGGGCGGCTGGACGAGTCCGCGTACCTGGAACAGTGTCAGGGCGTGTTGCGCGAACGCGAGCGGATGATGCTGCACGAACTGGATCGGATGGAAGAAGGTTTGTTCTTTTGCCTGTTCGACACGCCGGACCGCGTGCAGCACATGTTCTGGCAGCGTAGTGATGCGGAGATGACGCGCATCATCGAAGATCAATACCGCGCGTGCGACGCGGCAGTCGGGAAGGCGCTCGATTACGCCGACGACGAGACGCTGATGATTGCGCTCAGCGATCATGGGATGAACAGCTTCGAGCGAGGAGTCCACCTCAACACCTGGCTGCACGATCAGGGCCTGCTCGCATACCACTCCGGCATCAGGCCGGGAGCGGACGCAGGCGATTTCTTTCACGGCGTGGATTGGAGCCGCACCAAAGCTTACGCGTTGGGTTTGGGCGGAATTTACCTGAACCTCAAAGGACGGGAAGAGAAAGGCATCGTCGAGGCGAGCGAGACTGAGTCTCTGAAATCCGCCATCGCCGATGGACTCACCAATCTTACTGATTTAGCTTTAGGCAAGGCCGCCATCAGCAGTGTGGCGACGCGCGAACAAATTTACTCCGGCGCTTATGCCCACGAATCGCCGGACTTGCTGGTCAATTTCGCCGAAGGCTATCGCGTGTCGTGGGGAACGGCGCTCGGAGGCGCGCCCGAAGGTTACTTTGAAGATAACGTGAAGCGGTGGTGCGGCGATCACATCATTGATCCCTGCCTGGTTCCCGGCGTGCTGTTTATGAACCGCGAGTTCAATGGCGAGAAGGCGCGCTTGCTGGATATGGCCCCGACAATTCTTGAGGCCCTGGGCGTTCCCAGAGGGCCGGCTATGGAAGGAGATTCGTTGTTGATATGAAGATACTGGTCATTGGCCTTGATTGCGCCGCGCCTGAACTGTTGTTCGGCGATGAACGGCTGACCAACTTTCGCCGCCTGATGGAGGCGGGTTATTACGGACGGCTTGAGAGCGTCATCCCACCGATCACCGTTCCTGCGTGGATGTGCATGGCTACGAGTCAGGACCCCGGTTCGCTCGGCGTTTACGGATTTCGCAACCGCTCGGATTATTCGTACAACGGTCTTGGTTTCGTGAACTCGAAATCAATTCAAGACCTCGCGCTCTGGGATCAGGTGGCGCGCGAAGGTAAGCGAGCCAACATCATCGGCGTTCCGCCGTCCTATCCGCCCCGGAAGGTCAACGGCGTTTGCGTCGGCTGCTTCCTGACTCCCGACACGAACAAAGACAATTACACCCACCCGCCGAACGTGAAGAACGAGATCGCCAGTCTGACTGGCGAATATCCGGTTGACGTAAAAGGTTTTCGCACCGAGAAGAAAGACTGGCTCAAGGATGAAATCTACACGATGAGCCGCAAGCATTTCGACGTGGTGCGGCATTACATGCGCAGTTCCGATTGGGATTACTTCCAATTCGTCGAGATTGGGCTTGACCGCCTGCAGCACGGCTTCTGGAAATTTCACGATCCGCATCACGTTCTGCATCAACCCGGCAATCATTACGAAGAAGTCATCCGCGATTATTACGTCTACCTCGACGAAGAGCTTGGGACGCTGCTCGAACTGCTGGACGACGAAACGGCTGTGCTTGTGCTGTCGGATCACGGCGCCCAGCGGCTGGACGGCGGCTTCTGCATCAACGAATGGCTGGTGCGCGAAGGGCTGCTGGTCTTGAACGAATATCCGAAAGAGATCACGCCGTTCGGCAAGCTCAACGTCAATTGGGACAAGACCAAAGTCTGGAGCGAAGGCGGCTATTACGCGCGCGTCTTCTTCAACGTTAAAGGCCGCGAGCCGAACGGCGCGATTGACCGGGCCGATTACGAGAAGTTCCGCGACGAGATCAAAATCAGATTGGAAGCCACCGTTGACGACAAGGGACAGCCGATGGGCACGCTGGTCTTCAAGCCGGAAGAGATTTACAAAACAGTGCGCAACATCGCGCCCGATCTGATCGTGCATTTCGGCGGGCTTTACTGGCGTTCGATTGGCGGCGTTGGTTATCCAACGGTTCACGTGCAGGAGAACGACACCGGGCCGGACGATTGCAACCACGCGCAGCACGGCAGTTTCATCCTGGCAGCGCCCAGTGGCCGCGCGCAGGGCGAGATTGCCAACGCGCACATTCTGGACTTGGCGCCGACGCTGCTCGAACTCGGCGGTTACGACGTGCCCAACACGATGCAGGGGAAATCGCTGCTGAACGCCGCGCCGTTAGTCGAACCCGGTTACGGCGAAGAGGAAGAGATTATCCGCGAACGGCTCAGCGGTCTCGGCTACATCTCATAAAGCTATGTCCTCCGGTTCGGGCGGAAAAACTCCACAGGCGCTTCTGGTCTTCGGGTCGCTGACGGCGGGTGTGGCTGGTTTCCTGGTCTTCTGCCGATTGGTCAGCGCGTCGTTGCCCGTCTGGAGCAACTATGCAATGTTCGGCGACGCCATCGTCGCGCTGGCCGTCCTTGCTTTCTGCTTTCTCAATCCAAAAACTAGAGAGAGCCTGCCGCAGGGCGCCCTGGGGATCGCTGCGCTGATGATGGTCGGAACCGTCCTGGCGCTCTCCACAGCGTATCAATTGGCTGCCTACTTGAAGCTGCCAGTTGACCTTCTCAGTTTTTCCGAAAGCCCATTCGTGAATGATGTTCTCAAGTTCCAATTGGGCCTGCCGATCTACACGCCGCCGCAGGATAACAATTCTTACCCGTACACGCCGGGCGCGCCGATCCTAACCTATCTGATCTCGGCGGCGTTCGGGCATGGTGATTCCATTCCGTACTATCGCGTGGTGCAATTTTCCTACGTCGTCCTGGCCTGCGTTGTGGCGACAAGCGTTTGCGATCTGTTGGCGCGCGGGCTTCTCTCGGACGGTGAATACATGAACCGCTTTCTTTGGGCGCCGGTCTGGTTCCTCTTCCTTTTCCTTTTGGCTACGGATCGGCAGTTCAATCCATACACGCATTCGCTGCACAATGACGGCCTCGCGCTGCTGGTTGCAGTTTCGGCTTACTGGCTGATCGCCAGGCACGCGCTGACGCGGCGGCAATGGTTGGTGGTTGTGATGGCTGTGTTACCGGCCCTGGGATTTCTTGTGAAGCAGAAACAGTTGATGTGGGCCGGGATATTTTTGGTTTATCTGCTGGCGGTCGGCAACGTCCCCAGGCGGCAGGTTCTGCTTTTTCTGTTATGCTCCGCGATTTCCGTGTCGGTCGCCGTAGGGACGTGTTACCTGCTTTGGGGAGTCAATTTCGTCTGGTGGGTATTTGTCGGGCTTGGCAGCAAGCAGGTTTCATTCCTCAGAATCGTCCAGCATCTTTTTGATGCGCGTAATTACGCGATGATGGGGTTGTTCGCCGGTTGGCTGCTCGTGCTGCGGAATGGCTCAAGAATGGCGGCAGCGCTTTGGGTCTCCTGGCTGCTTGCGTTCGGCATTCAGACTTATACGAGCGGGGTCGCATGGGTGACCAATCATTTGGGGTCTGGAGTCCTGCTCAGCGGTTGCTGGTTCTTTGTCGCGCTGATCAAAATCTGGCCTGTCGCCGAAGGCAGAGCTTCGTTGCTGAATCGGTTTCAGGAAGGGGCCGCCGTGCTCATGGTGATTTTGCTTTTCGGCGCTCTCGGCTTTGCCCGGAAACCTCGCAACCCGATCCCGCCTGATTTCAACCGCTACGTCGCCGACATAGAAAAAGAGTTTCAGGGCGTGCCTGCGGAGAAGGTGTTGCTGGATAACGGCACGTGGATTTATCTCAGAGATAAGGTTGTGATGAAGGATCGCTCCGCGCCGGTTTCGCTGCACGCCGGTAAGAATCAGCCGGAGATCAATCGCGCGGCGCTGGCCGAGACGATCAGACGAATCGAACAGAAGACTTACGACAAGATTCTGGCCCGGCAAATTTTCACGGATCAAAGCGCCTACGATTTCCAGGATCGAGGTTCAGGTGTGAAGGCTGCAATTCTGGCCAACTATGTCGAAGTGCGGCGAATTCCCCGCGTTCAAGGAATTCACGATTGGTGGCCGATGAGTATGATCGCCGATATTTCGGTGATGGTTCCCAAAACCCCGGGGGCGCATTCGTCCCCGCACGCGTGCTTTGCGAGCAGTCAGTTTCAAGGCAGCGCGCCTTCTCAGTAAGCGGCAAACGGGAGCGCGCGCGCTACCAGGGATCATAAAGCTGGGTATGCGGAAACTGGACAATTTTGTGATAGCCGCCTGGGCGGCGACAATCTTCGGGTTGATGGAGGGAGTCGTACTGGTCATTTGCCGGGCTTATCCGGCGATATTGGCGCCGTACAAAGTTTCGGTTCACGCGCTCTGGATCGCGCCTGCCATCAACCTGATTCTTTTTCTCGTAATCGCGTTGGCGCTAATGCTCCTAACAAAGCTGGCGCGGAGGTGGTTGAAGGAGCCGGAGTTGTTATTCACTTACGGCTTCTTTGTTTTTCTCGGTTTCGTTACAGTCCTGGCGGCCCCAAGGATCATTCACTGGGTCACCATATTGATTCTGCCTCTTGGCCTGGCGGCGGCGTTTTGCCGCAAACTGCGCGGCTCTGAGATTGCGCTGACGGATCGCCTGCGCCGCCGGTTGCTGTGGATTCCGGCGCTGATTGTGTTGGTTGGCGCAGGGGCGTGGGGTTATGAGAAAACACGTGAGCAATGGCTGTTTCGCAAGCTGCCTCCGGCGCCGCATTCCGCGATGAACGTTCTGATAGTCGTTTTGGATACCGTGCGATACGACAGCTTCACACGGCCCGCCGCAGTCTCGCTCACTCCGAATCTGGATCGAATCGCGGCTGCGGGAGCGCGGTTTCAGAACGCGTGGTCTACCACGTCGTGGTCGCTGCCTTCTCAAGCGGCGATCCTGACTGGCCGTTATCCGCATGAACACGGAGCCGATTGGCCACGCTTCGAGTTGGACAGGAAGACGCCAACGCTGGCTGAGTATTTTTCCGGGCGCGGATACGTGACTGGAGCGTTTTCGAGCAATGCGGCGTGGGTGACGCCGGAATATCTGGGTCGCGGATTTTTGCGATTCGATGTTTACCTTTGGGAAGACATGTTCCGGCGCACCGTGTACGGGCGCGCAGTGGGAAGAGCGCTTTGGGAGTTAGGCTATCATCAGGCCGGGCGCGGCAAGAAAGCTCCGGTGTTGAATGCGCAGTTCCTCAAATTTCTGGATGATTATCGTGAACGGCCTTTCTTCGCTTACCTCTGCTACATGGACGTGAACCGGACTTTTCATCATCGCTGGCTCAATCACGCTTTCTGGGAACAGACTCCACCGAAGCGGGAAGTGATCGAAGCTTACGAGCAGGGATTGAATACGCTCGATGGGCAGATCGGCGACTTGTTCGGTGATCTGGAACGGCGCGGCGTTCTCAAGAATACTCTTGTCGTTATCACCTCCGATCACGGCGAGTCGTTCGGCGCTGAAGACACGGATGACCATGACCCCGAAGGACACGGCACCAGTCTGTATCCTGAGCAGACCAGAGTCCCGATGTTCGTTATCTGCCCAGGCAAGCTGCCGCCCGGACGTGAAGTGACGCAAGTTACGAGCACGCGCGCTATCCCGGCGATCATCACCCGGCTGCTCGGTCTGGCGGATTCGCCGTTTCATGGCGCCGCGCTTCCAGCAATAGAAAGCGCGACTGAAGCGCAAGCAGCGCCCGCATTGCTTACTCTGAACTACAACGATAGTAAAATTCAGGCGATGATCTGGGATCGCTGGCAATATCTGAAAGACCTGAAAGCCCAGAGCCAGCGTGAAGAACTTTATGAATTAACCGTTGACCCGATGGCGAAAAAGAACCTGTTTGACGTTCACCCCGGCGCCGAATCAATCCGAAGACAGTTACAGCAACTTCTGGTTGTGGGATCGCAAACCTCGCAGGCCGAAGCCGCGCAGCCCAATCATCAGACGCAGGCCGCGCATTGACGGAGCAGATGAATTATGGAGCGACAAATACCTGACCTTTCGCTGATCGTGCCCTGCTACAACGAGGAAGCCATAATCGGCTACACCATTCCCAGGCTGCTGGCCGCTTTTGAGAAAGCGGGATACAGGCTGGAGTTGATCGCCGTTGATAACGGCTCGCGGGATCGTACGGGCGAGATCATCAAAGATTTCGCGGCGAAGAATCCGGCGGTGGTTTATCACCGCGTCGAACAAAATCAGGGTTACGGCAACGGCATTCTCAGCGCGATTCCGGTTTGCACCGGCGCCTGGATTGGCATGATCCCCGCCGACGGGCAGGTTGACGCCGAAGACGTGGCGCGATTGCTGGACGCGGCCATCGCCAGCGGCGGAAACGTGCTGGCCAAAGTCCGCCGCCGTTTCCGAATGGACGGGTTTCGACGCAAAGTCATTTCGGTTTTCTACAACGTGTTCATTCAGATTCTGTGGCCTGGCCTCGGCTCGATTGATGTCAACGGCAATCCCAAAATTCTCCCGCGCGAGTTGATGCGGGGCCTGGGTTTGCAATCCAAGAATTGGCTGCTCGATGCCGAGATCGTGATCAAATGTTATTACCTCGGAGTGAGGATCATTGAGCTGAACGTCTTCGGGCGGATGCGCGGCAACGGCCTCTCGCATGTCAGAATGGAAACCTGCTGGGAGTTCCTTACCAAGCTGCTCGCGTTTCGATTCTCCAAAGAATGGCGGCGGGAGATGAAGCGGCCCACTTTGCCAGCCGCGAGCGCGGACGAGCCGCAACTGGAAACGACATTGAGAGGCTGAATACGATGCGTTTCCGCAAAGTCATTCAGGTGGTTTTTGGCGACGCCCCGAAACAATGAAAAAGAGCGTGGAGTTCAAGCTTTAGCTTGTGACCTCAATTTTCGAGCGGCCCAAAGCAGCAAACTAAAGTTTGAACTCCATGCTCTTTTTTCGAGGAGCACGAACAGATGATTTATCACAAGAGAACATTGTGCCGAGCCTGCGGCGCCGAGAGGCTCCGCCGATTTTTGTCTCTTGGCCCGCAACCGTTGGCGAATTCCTTTCTCGAATCTCCGGATGAATTCGCGGATGAGCAGCGCTATCCACTCGATGTCTGTTTGTGTGAGGAATGTTCGCTCGTTCAGATTCCCGACGTGATTGATCCTGAGGCGCTCTTCCGCCATTACGTTTACGTGACCGGGACTTCCGACACAATCGCGGCGCACAATCGCGTTTACGCGCGCACAGTCGTTGATTTGCTCAACCTCGGCGCCGATGACCTGGTGGTTGAGATAGCGAGCAATGACGGCAGCCTGTTGAAATGTTTTCAGCCGCATGGCGTAAAGACTCTGGGCGTCGAACCAGCGACCAACATCGCGGAGATCGCGCGCGCGGGCGGCGTTGAAACGGTCAACGAATTTTTCAACCCGGACATCGCCGAACAGGTTCGACAATCGCGCGGCCCGGCCCGCGCGGTCATCGGCAACAACGTGCTCGCGCACGTTGACGACACGCGGGCGTTTCTGCGCGGCTGCGCGGCGCTGCTTCCCTCAGCGGATCCCTCGGCGAATATGGACGATGGACTGGTCATCATCGAAGCGCCTTATCTGCGCGACCTGATTGACCTGCTGGCTTACGACACGGTTTATCACGAGCATCATTGTTACTTTTCGGTCACGTCGCTCAAACGTTTGTGCGAAGAAGCCGGGCTGGTGATCGTCAGAATGGATCGTCTGCCGGTTCACGGCGGCACGCTGCGGATGTACGCCGGACTTCGGGAAAAGCACAAGCGTCACGCGGCGGAGATTGATAACTGGGTCGAAGACGAACGCCGCGCGGGAATGAGCGATTTCGCCCGCTACGAAAAACTTGCCGCTGACGTGGCCGCCAATCGCCAATCGCTCGTCGGCCTGTTGCAGCGGTTGAAACGGGAAGGAAAAACGGTGGCGGGTTACAGCGCGCCGGCGAAGGGCAACACCTTGTTGAATTATTGCGGGATCGGCCCGGAACTGCTGCCGTACACGGTTGATAAAAGCCCGCTCAAAGTCGGGTTGTATACGCCGGGAACGCATATCCCGGTGCTGCCGGTTTCAACGTTGATTGAACGGCAGCCGGATTACGTGCTGATCCTCGCCTGGAACTTCGCCGAAGAGATCATGAGGCAACAGGCGGAGTATCGCGAACGCGGCGGGCGTTTCATCATTCCCATTCCGGAACCGAAGGTGGTTTGAGCTATGCAGGTGATTATTCTGGCCGGAGGGCGGGGCACACGGCTCGCCGAAGAGACTTCAGTCCGGCCCAAGCCGATGGTCGAGATCGGCGGGAAGCCGATGCTCTGGCACATCATGCAAATTTACGCCGCGCACGGTTACAAAGATTTCCTCGTCGCCTGCGGCTACAGAGGCGAAATAATCAAAGAGTATTTTCACAGCTTCCTCGCGCATCACAGCGATTACTTCATTGATCTGAAATGCGGCTCGCGCGAGATGATCAGCTCGAACAGCGTTGATTGGCGCGTGGGATTGATTGACACCGGTTTGGACACGATGACCGGCGGGCGCATCCTGCGTCTCAAAAAGTTCGTTGGCGCTGAGACGTTCATGGCGACTTACGGAGATTGTTTGAGCGATGTTGATATTCGCTCGCTCGTCGCGTTTCACCGCAGTCACGGGCGGCTGGCCACGATCACCGCAGTGCGCCCGCCGGCGCGGTTCGGCGGGCTGGCGCTCGACGGAGATCGAGTGGCGGAATTCACCGAGAAGCCGCAAGCGGGCGAAGGCTGGATCAACGGAGGATTCTTCGTTTTTGAACCAGGCGTTTTCGATTACCTGAGCGACGACCAGACGATTCTGGAGCGAGAGCCGCTGGAACGGCTGGCGGCTGATGGACAATTGATGGTCTTTCGCCACACCGGTTTCTGGCAGCCTATGGATACGCTGCGCGAAAAGCATATCCTCGAATCGCTCTGGGCGGGCGGACAAACGCCGTGGAAGATTTGGGATTAGCCGGGAGGATCGAATCTATGTCAGCCAAGCCAGGCCTTTCTGAGCCGCTAAATAAGCCCGCGAAAGTCTCACGTGGTCGAGCCTCCGGCGATGCCCCTCATCGCGGCCCCGCCGATCCTGCGTTGGGTGGCGTCTCGCTCGTGTTTCCTGTTCACAACGAATCATTCATCATCGAGCAGACGCTGCGCAATTACATCGCCGAACTCGCCACGCGAGTGCCGGAGTTGGAAGTCATCGTCGCTGAGGATGGCAGCACGGACGACACAAAAGTGGTGCTTGAGCGGTTGGAGAAAGAACTACCGATCAAGCTGTTCATGAGCGACGAGCGCAAGGGATACCAGGATGCCGTGCGTGACGCAATCTCGCACGCCACCCAGCCCTGGTTGTTCATCGTGGACTCCGACTATCAATTCGCAGCCATTGATTTCTGGCGGCTCGAATCTCACCGTAAATCTCACGATGTGATTCTGGGAATGAAAAGCCCGCGTAAGGATCCGTTCTATCGCGTCTTCCTGTCCTGGGGCTACAACCTGCTGCTGCGGCTGTTTTTCAACATACCTTACCGGGATATGGACACGGGCTTCAGGCTCATTCGCCGCAGCGTCGCGGAGGAGCTTGCGCCAGAAGTCAAATACATGTCCTTCTTCACGGCAGAGTTTGTAGTCCGTGCGCATTACGCAGGGCACGAAATACTTGAGGTTCCGGTCCATCACTACGCCCGGAAGATTGGAAGCACCACGATCTTCTTTATCTCAAAGCTTTTTCTGATCTGCATCCACCAATTCATCGGAATTTTTCGGCTGAAGAGCGAGTTCAGGAGGCGAGGTCTGAAATGATCAAATCGGCTATCCGCCTGTTCTGGACTGGAGACGAGGATATAACCGCCGGCCGCATGCTGCTCTTCGGAGCGCTCGTTTGGGGCGTCTACAGCATTGCCCAGATATTGTTCAATGGAGTGGTGCTGGATGAGACGCTTATGCCTGCGCAGATTATCTCCGGCGCTGTGCAATATCCCGCCGGGCATCCGCATCAGATTTATTACGAGAAGGCATACAATCTGTTTCATTATCTGGCTGCGGGCGTGTGGGCGATCAAGCCGGCGCCGCTCGTGGTCTCGGCGGCTCGTAATTTTCTATTCCTTTTCCTCAGTGTTTTTGCGCCTTTCGCCATCACCGCCCTGCTCACGAAGAGACCTTACTGGGGGCATCTTGCAGCGGCAGTGATAGTGACAGAAACGACCCTGCGTTTTGAAAGCATCTATCCGATGTGGATATTTCCGAATGGCGCCAGCAACGGGCACATCGGTCTTCATGTTGCGATGTTAGTCGTCGTACTGTTGCTGGCGGGATTATGGCGGACGGGCGGGCTGATGCTCGGATTATTGCCCGCGATTCATCCGGTGATGCCGCTGCTGATCTGGCCCTGGAGCGCCGCTTATTTTTTTTACTCGCGCAAACAGCGCAGCCGCAAAGAGAATGTCAGGCTTTTATGCGCGATTGGTTTGGGTCTCGCCGTTTGCGCGGCGCTCGCGCTCATCATCTACATTCGCGCCGCCGATTCCGTAGCCGTTCCACCATATGACGCTCAATCCAACGCTCACGTGGATGGAAAGTTAATCCACTGGCAGTTCACAGTCACAACCGATAGACATCGTCGTCTGGCCCCGCTTTGGTGGCTTGCTTACTCGGTTGGGCCGGTCGCCCTTTTGGCGATTGGGGCGCTTCTGTTGTGGACTCCGAAACGGGCGGAGGCCGAAGGTTCGATCGTACCGGATCGGCGGACTTCCTTCTGGCTTCTTGCGTTGAGCGCAATCGCCTCGGTATACGTCTATGGCGCGTGGACGCTTCATTTTTGGAGAGGCTGGCTTCCCTCCCCAATTGAAATATCCATGCCGTACAGATTCGCCAATTTCACATCGCTGCTCCTCGTGCCGGTCACAGTGGCGGCTATGGTCTGCGCTCAGGCCGCGATGGACAGTCGTGCGCGCCGGTTGACCCTGGTTGCGATAGCGGGCCTGCTTTTCCTTGCTGGGAGCGGTTTCTTTAGTAGCCGCCGGCCGGAGTTGCTCTATGCGTTATGGGGGCTGCTCTTCGCCATGGACTTCTATGCTTATCGCAGGCATGCCCGGCGGCGGCTTATGAGCGTGGCCGCCATTCTGGCCATTGGCGGCATGACTCTGGCGATTGGCGGCAAGGGACGGTATGGCGATCAGCCGGTTTTATTGATGAAATGCTTCATGGCCAGCCTTCTGATAGGTGTCCTCGTAATTGGTCTGGGCGCTTTGATATGGAGTTGGGCGGAACGCAAACAAGAAGGGAAGCGGGAGGAATCACCGGCAACGTTTCAGCCAGCGGCCCGGCGCTGGTTGTTTAAAATGAATTGGGGGCAAGTCGCCCTTTTGTGCGCCTGCCTGATGATTAGTTTGCCCGCTTTGCCTAGAAGCTCCAGGGACAATGTGCTCACGCAACTGCCACGCTGGGACATGATCTCGCCCTATGATCGCACATTGAAGGAGTGGTTGACCCTGCATGCGCGACCCAATGAGATGATCCTCCCGGCGATTGTCCCGCAAACCAAGATTCAGCATAAGACCGATCATCCGGCGCTCATGGAACGGGAATCTTTATGGCTGATGAGCTACATGCCAGACCTGTCTCCGGTAATTGGAACAATGATGCGCGACCTGTATGGCGTTGATTACGCTAACCCTGATCAAATCAATCGCCTGGCTTCCAGTGGAAGGTTGAGCTGGTATTCGTCTCTATGGTTCGACATCTGGAAGGAGCGCAAGCGCGACGAGTGGCAGGCGCTGGGAAGAAAGTATGGTTTCCGCCTGGTGCTGTCACCAAGCGAAGCGCCTCTTGATTTGCCTGTCGCGTTGCCTGGCCCTCATTGGACTCTATATGAAATTCCAGGGGGGTGATTCGAACCCTGATTGTCTTAACTAACCGAAGGAGAGTGCGGCAGCGGCGCCCGGGTTGTCCGACTGGCGTTCCGCTGACCGGACTCCTCAATCTCTTACGAATAACTATAATCGTTGGAATTCCTCACACAAATACACACAAACACACACACAGGCGCGGGTCTGGAAGATCTTCCGGCTTAAACGCTGAGAAGGCTCAATGGTCGAGAGTTATTTGATAACCATCGCCGGGCGCTCGCGCCAGTAGGAGAAAATATGAAAGCGGTACGGATAATGTTGGCGGTTCTGATATTGACTGCCTTGATCGTGGGAAATGGCTGGAGCCAGACGCCGCGGCAATCGCCAGGCTCCGGCAAAAAAGCAGGCGCCAGCCGCTCGCTTACGCTGGGCGATTATCGTTTCCATTACAGCGATCAGGGGACGGGCGATCCGGTCGTGGTGCTGGACGCAGGTCTTTGCCAGCCGATGGATACCTGGGGCGACGTGCCTGGCGCTGTCGCGGCGTTCACTCGCGTCTTCGCTTACGACCGAGTCGGTCTTGGTGACAGCGCCAGAATCGCGCCCGCCGGCAAATCGCCGCGCCCGCCGGAAATGCGCACGAGCCAGCAAGTGGTGCAGGAACTGCGCGATTTGTTGCGCAAGGCCGGGCTGCCCGCGCCTTACGTGCTGGTCGGGCATTCATTCGGCGGCGTGAACGTGCGCCTCTACGCTAGCCAGTACCCGCATGAGGTGGCCGGAATCGTGCTGATTGACAGTTCTCAGGAGGAAGAGTACGCCCGCTCCGTCGGATTCATGCCGCCAGAACGACGGCAGGTATACACGCGGACTTATTATGGCGGAAATTGCGAAGGGGTGAATCTGTCAGCGAGTTCGGATCTGCTTCGCGCCGCCGCTCCGTTGCCTCACGTTCCGCTGGTGGTTCTCACCGCGCTGGGCGGCGTGGAGCAGCAGGAAACGCTAACGCATCTCGAACTCCAGGCCGACCTCGCCCGCCGCGCGCCGAACAGCGATCATCTCATCGTCGAGCGGAGCAGGCATTTCATTCAGCGCGACCGCCCCGACGCAGTGATTGAAGCCATCCGCAGCGTAGTGGAACGAGCGCGGCCATATCCCATCCCGCTTCCGACCGAAGACGATCTGAAACAGACCAGGATTTTGCATGTTTTTACTTCTACCGAGGCGGTGCTTTCAGAAGCGGCGCTCGCGCTTTCAGGGTTAATCGGATGGCGATGGCGAAAGCGAAAACGAAAGGGCAAAGCTGAATTGAGCAGGGCGCAAAGAAGACAGGCCTTGAGAAAAGAGAAGGAGAAGAAGTAGCGAACCCGAATGCGGATTGGCGTTGACGCAACCTGCTGGCAAAACAATCGCGGCTACGGACGGCACGCGCGCGCGCTGCTCAGCGCCCTGACGCGCCTTGACGAAAAGAATCGCTATGTCTTCTTTCTCGATACAGCCGACGCATTGGCGCCGCTGCCGCCGCAGGCTGAAGCGCGAATCGTGCGCGCGGCCGCTCCGGCAGCCGTCGCCGCTTCAGCCAACGGCCACCGCTCCGCGCGCGACATGTGGCGAATGAGCCGCGCGCTGGCCGACCCCGACATGGATTTGCTGTTGTTTCCCACCATCTACAGCTACGTCCCCGTCTTCAGCCGCGCCAAAAAGATCGTCATGATTCACGACGTGATCGCCGAAACTTACCCGCAACTGACGCTGCCGCATCCGCTGGCGAGGCTTTTCTGGCGGGCGAAAGTGGCGATGGGACGCAGGCAGGCGGACGCCATCGTTACTGTTTCGGAATACTCGCGGCAGGGAATTGCGCGGCGATTCAATCTCTCGCCCGAACGAGTCTCCGTGGTCGGTGAAGCGAGCGATCCGATTTTCCGTCGCCTGCCCGATGCAGGATTGGACGCAGGATTGACGCCGCGTCTGGAAGCTCTGGGCGTCAATTTCGATCATCGCACGATTGTTTACGTCGGCGGCTTCAGCCCTCACAAAAACCTCGAAGCCCTGGTCGCCGCCTTTGCCAAACTCGCCGCGCAGCCTGCGTTCCGGGACATCCGGCTGGCGCTGGTCGGCGAATACGAGAAAGAGGTCTTCCACAGTTATTTCGGCGTCATCAGACAGCAAGTCGAAAAACAGGGAATCGCCGACCGCGTGATTTTCACCGGTTACTTGCCCGACGAAGAGTTGGTCGTGTTGCTCAACTGCGCGACGGCGCTCGCGCTGCCTTCGTTGATCGAAGGCTTCGGTTTGCCTGCGGTCGAAGCCGCTGCCTGCGGCTGCCCGGTGATCGCCACGACAGCAAGCCCTTTGCCTGAATTGCTGGGCGATGGCGGAATCTTCATTGACCCGCGCAATCAGGCCGAGCTTGAAGACGCGCTGGTTCGCGTTCTGGAATCGGAGAGCCTGCGCCGGAAGATGCGCGAAGCGGGACTGGCCGCCGCGGGACGATTGACGTGGGACGCCGCAGCGCGACAAATGATGGCTTTGATTCAAAAAGTGGCGGCGCAATGAATCGTCCTCTCAACTTTCTACACCTCACGACTTTCTACCCGCCTTACAGCTTCGGCGGCGACGCGATGTATCTCTATCGCCTCTGCCACGCGCTGGGCGACGCCGGGCATCAGGTTGATGTCGTCCACTGCGTTGATTCATATCACCTGCTGCATCCGGCTGAGCCGGAGATTCAATTCACGCCTCATCCGAACGTGAAGGTTCACGGGTTGCGCAGCGGATACAAATGGCTCTCGCCGCTGCTGACGCAACAGACCGGGCGGCCCTGGTTGAAAGAAAAGCGCATCCGCGATCTGCTCGACAGCAAGCCCTACGACGTAATCCATTTTCACAACATCTCGCTGCTCGGCCCGCAGGTTTTGACAATGGAGCCGGCGCAGGGGCAGGCTGTGAAGCTCTACACGACGCACGAGCACTGGCTGATCTGTCCGACGCATGTGCTCTGGAAATTCAACCGCCAGCCTTGCGACAAGCCGGAGTGTTTGCGCTGCACGCTCGCGGCCAAACGACCGCCGCAACTCTGGCGTTACACTGGAATGTTGGAGCGAGCCAGCGAACACGTTGATCAATTCGTCTCGCCCAGCCGCTTCACCGCGCAAATGCACGCCGAACGCGGCTTCCCGAAACCGGTCGGGCATCTGCCTTATTTCACCGACCGCGCCGACCGCGACTGGCAGGACCCCGGCCCGCGTCCGCAAGCGCGTCCCTACTTCCTGTTCGTCGGGCGGCTTGAGCAGATCAAAGGACTGCAAACTTTGATCGAGGCGTGGGAGCAGATTACCGATTGCGATCTGCTGGTAGCGGGCGCCGGCGGTTATGAAGAGCCGTTGCGCGCGCAAGCCCTTACGAATCAGCGCATCAAATTTCTCGGCCCGCGTCCGCAACGCGAATTGGGCGCGCTCTACAAACACGCGCTGGCTTGCATCGTTCCTTCCATCACTTACGAAACCTTCGGCATCATCATCATCGAAGCCTTCGCTCGCAAAACGCCGGTCATCACGCGCGACCTGGGCGCGCTGCCCGAAGTCGTTCACGACAGCGGCGGCGGCTTCGTTTATCGCACGAACGAAGAACTGATTTCGGCCATCCGCCAGCTTGCGGCGTCATCATCGTTGCGCGCGGAGCTTGGCGAACGCGGGTATCAGGCGTTCGCGCGATGGTGGTCGAAGGAAGCCCACCTGGAACTTTACTTCGATCTTCTGCGCCAAACCGCGCTCAACAAATTCGGCCACATACCCTGGGAAACCTGATGATGAGCTAAAGCCTGCGACCGGTTATCGAAGGCCTATAAGCCTTTCTTTGAACCATTGTTTGGTCGAGCCAGCAAAAGAAAATTTATAGGTTTGGGGTGATAGGTCTTGGGTTGTAGATCTCACTCTGTGTTTCCAAGGTTGTAGATCTCACTCTGTGTTTCCAACCACATTAAAGTGAAGTACGATTCAGGCCGCGATAACCAACAAACCTGAAATTTGCCCTGACTGCCTGGCGTCCGTTGGGGCAAAGCAAAACTGGAGAGGCATTCATTGATCATGAAAAGCGCTTTGGTTGTGTTCGTCCTGATGGCTGGCTTGATGTGGAGCGTCATTGCCCAGCAGCCGGACTTCGACATGCTCATTCGTAACGGTCGTATTGTGGATGGCACAGGCAATCCATCATTCATAGGTGATGTCGGTATTCGTGACGGACGGATCGCGGCTATTGGCAGACTCGCAAACCGCCCTGCCGCGCGAACGATTGATGCGCGGGGGCTTGCCGTCGCGCCCGGCTTCATTGACATTCACAATCATTCCGACGACACGATACTCGAAGACGGCAGCGCCGAAAGCATGGTGCGGCAGGGCGTGGCTACGATGATCTTCGGCGAAGGCGGTTCAGCCGCGCCGTCTGACCAGTGGAAAGATTTTTCGAGCTATTTCGCCGAGTTGAAACGCCGAGGCATTTCGACCAACGTCGGCTCTTACATCGGCTCCAGCACAGTGTGGACGACTGTGCGCGGGGCCAAAGCAGGCCCGGCCACCGCCGAAGAACTCAACCGCATGCGCGCCGTTGTTCGCGAAGCGATGGAGCAGGGCGCGCTCGGCGTCGCCAGTAGTTTGAGTGGCCCGCCCGGCGTCTGGATTGACACCGATGCGCTGGTGGCGATGTGCGAAGTCGCTTCGGAATACGGCGGAATCTATTCGACTCACATGCGCACCGAAGGCAGCGGAGTCTTCAAGGCTGTCGCTGAAGCGATTGATATTGGCCGCCGCGCGCGCATCCCGGTTGACGTCATCCATCTCAAGATCGCCGAACATAAACTCTGGGGCAAGATGCCGGAGCTTGTCGCGTTGATCGCGAACGCCCGCGCGCAAGGTCAACTGGTCGAAGCGAACGTCTATCCGTATCGCGCGGGACAGAACAATCTGTCGAGCATCATTCCGCCCTGGGCGCACGAAGGCGGAGCGAAGGCGATGATCGCGCGATTGAAAGACCCTGCGCTGCGCCCGCGTCTGGAAAGCGAAATCCTAAACGGCATTCCCGATTCCGACTGGTACAACCACTACACTGCGACCGGCGGCTGGGAAGGGATGCTGCTCGTGACGTTCAGCAACTCTAAGTACAAAAAGTTCGAGGGCAAGCGCATGAGCGAAGTTATCAAGACGCTCGGCAAGCCGCCGCTCGACGTATTGTTTGAACTGCTCATCGAAAACGACGGCTCGGTTCCGACCGTCTACTTTCATCACTCGGAAGAAGACATGCGCTACGCGCTCAAACAGCCGTTCGTGTCCATCGGTTCCGATGGCACAGCCGTCAAGACCGAAGGCCCGCTGGCCGCCGGGCATCCGCACCCGCGTTATTACGGCACGTTCCCGCGTGTGCTGGGCCGTTACGCGCGCGAAGAGAAGCTGATTTCACTCGAAGAGGCCGTGCGCAAGATGACTTCGGCCAACGCTGCGAAGATTCGCATCTACGACCGAGGGTTGCTGCGGCCGGGGCAATGCGCCGACGTTACGATCTTCAATCCCGAAACCATTATTGACAACGCTACGTTCGAGAAGCCGCACCAGTACGCGACCGGCGTCGAATACGTCATCGTCAACGGCAAGATGATCCTGGAACGCGGGACGCGCACGGGCGCTCGACCGGGCGCGATTCTTTATGGGCAGGGGCGAAAGGCTCCGCGCTAACATCGAGTGAAACAACGAATGACGACTTGTCAGGTTCATTGACGCATATCTACTATTGACGCCGGAGCAGGAGCAGGAATTTCAGCGTGAGGTCAGGCGCTTCGCGCCAGCGGAAAGAGAGGAAATGATGGAATACATCACAAGTTGGGAACGCAGAGGCGGAAAGATAGGCAAGCTCGAAGGCAAGCTCGACAAACGTGCCGTGTAGACCCGCCTGATTTCGATGGTGACATGAACCAGTTGGAGCGCTTTATGTCAGAACGCACTGGAGAACGATGCAGGCAATGCGGAGCGGCGCTTCTGCCGAGGCGGCGCTTCTGTGTCGCTTGCCTCGCCCTGGTTCCCGGCGCCGCGCCTGCGCCGGAAAATCAATTGGCCGAAGTTACTCGCCAAATCGCTTCAACTCGTCGCCCGGACAAGACGCTGGTTTTCGTCCCGGAACTCCGCGAGGCGCGGCTCAAACGCGAGCGTCACAATCGCCGAGCGTTCATCGCGGCAATCGTAAGTTGCGTCATTCTTGCCATCGCCGCTTTCACTGTCTGGCGCGTTCGTGAACACAGACAGGCGATAGCCGCAAAACAACGACGCGAGTTGATAGCGCGGCGCGAACTGGATCTGTACGCCAAAGCGCTCGAAATTTTCCGCGCCGATTTCGGACGCTACCCCACCACGAAAGAAGGCCTCGCCGTGCTCGCCCGTCAGCCATCCACACTCGCCGCCTGGCGCGGCCCCTACATCGAAGGCGATTATTCGGTAGACCCCTGGGGCAGCGAGTATGTCTATCAAGCGTTCAATGAAGGCGCTGGTTATGTCCTTTCCAGCTACGGGCCGGAGGGAGAAGCGGCTGGGCGCTTTTTTCTACAAGTTCACTCCGGATCATCGCCGCCGTAAGCGATCAGGTAAAAATGATGCTGGGCGTGATCTCGCTGGATGACTGCTGTGAGCAGCGGCGTTCGGATCATATTTCATATGCAATATTTGATATGAGATTTGAAATATGGTGGGCGATGGCTGTGCAAAATATTTGCCTGCCTGCTTAAAAAAGCGCGCTCCGCTCTATTCAATCACGGCCAAAACCTCACCCGTGTTGACTGTCTGCCCCTCAGCGACTTTGATCTCGGCGACCTTGCCCGCCTTTGGCGATTGCACTTCGTTTTGCATCTTCATCGCTTCGACTACCAGCACGCCCTGGTGCGCGGCAACTTCGTCTCCGGCGTTGAGCAGCACGCGGACGACTTTGCCGGGCATTGGGGATGTGAGGCTGACTCGTCCGCTTGCGCCTGCGCCTTCGCCTGCCTGTCCGCGCAGGTGTTTTTTATCTCGAACAGCGACGGAGATTCGCTTGCAGTTGACGATGACTTCGGCGGCGCCGCTCGGCGTCTTTTCGAGCGCGCATCGGTAAACGCGATTGTTGATGATGACCGTGAACAGGCCAGGCTCAGGCTCGCTCACCTGCGCCGCATGCGTCTCGCCTCCGAGAGTCAGTTGGGCCGCGTTATCAGCGAAGACGAATTCCGCTTCGATCATTTGTCCGTCAATTTCGAGTTCGAGTTTCATCAGCTTACTTTACCTGTTTAAACAAATCTCCGTATCGCAGCGGCTCGCCGCGTTCCCAGGGGCGATAGGTGTTGCAAAAATCTATCCGCTCGCCGAGCGTCGGATGGCTCGCCGTCCACAGTTTGTAGAGAGTGTTTGGACGAGGGACGCCCAGATTTTCCTGTTGCAGCCTGACAAAAGCCATCGCCGCCGCGTGGTTGTCGCGCGTGATCTCAAGACCGAAGCGGTCGGCCTCGTGTTCGTTGTGGCGCGTGTAGGCCAGAGCGACGGGTGTGACGATCAGGGAGTAAATGCTGAAGAGCAGAATGATCAGCGGCAGAGACGCGATGTCTGACAGCTCGGTGAATCCGAAGCGGCGATGGAATTTTTTGATCAGCCACCCGGCGGTTCGATAAATCGCATAGAGCGCGGCGATGATCAGCAGCGAGAAGAATAGGATGCCCTTCCAGACGTGGCCCAGCACGTAATGGCCCATCTCGTGCCCCATCACGAAAAGCAGTTCGTTCTGGTTGAGCTTTGCGATGATCGTGTCCCACAGGACTATCCGTTTGGTCGCGCCGAAGCCGGTGACGTAGGCGTTGACGGCTTTCGTGTCCACGCTCTTCTCGACTTCGTAAACGCGCCCGCCTTCGATGCCGGCGCGATTGGCAAGCTGGAGAATCTTCGCCTCAAGCTCCTTGTTTTTCATCGGCCCGAATTTGTTGAAGAGCGGATCAATCCAGATCGGCTGAATCAGGATCGCCAGAATCAGAAAGGGAATGGCAAGCAGCCCGGTGTAGAGCCACCACCGGCGCGGGCTTTTTTTGAGCAGCAGATATGGAATCCACAGGAGTAGAAATCCGACGGCGGCGCTGATCGCCAATCCTGTGATCTCATCACTGAACCATTTGTTGAAGGTCTGATTCGACAGGCCGTAAGCGTGCTGTCGCGTGTAGCCCTGGTAATAGCTCAGCGGAAGATCAATGACGAAGTTGATGACCAGAAAGATGATGAAATAGACGCCGATGACGAAGAACCACCATCTGCCGAGCCGCTTCGCCCAACTGCGGATGCGCGCGGAAAAACCGGTGAAGAGGAAGAGCGCCGGAATCACCAATCCCCACAGCGTGTTCACGATCCACAGCGCGATGTTGCCGTGATAATACGACAACGCCTTCTCGCTCGGTTCGGGAACGGGAACCGGAGCAGTGGACGATTGCGCGGAAGTTTGTTGCGAGCCAGGCGTCGCGGTTGGTTGTTGAGCGTAAGCGGCGGAGGCGATGATCAGACAAAATGTGGCGATCAGGAGCAGGGCACGCATGATTTCCTCCGCCCTGAGATCGCCCTGGGAGCGCACGCATACTTACGTGGCGGGCTTCGATCATCGGGCGACTATCGAAAGCGAGCACGCAAGGATGCGTGCGCTCCCAGGGCAATCTCAGGGGTTGTCAACGGTTATTCAAGGCGGCGGTTCTTCCAGCCATCTTCCACTTGCTTGAGCGTTCGGCTGGCGCGGCTGCCACGTTCGTTTTTGATTGCTTCGTGAAATTGATTGCGGCGGCGATGGCGGCGGCGATCTGCGTGTCGTCGTTGTTGTTCTGCGTTTCGGCTTTCGCTTTTCGCCTTTCGAGAAATCTGGCGATGTAACCCGTGTCAATCTCGCCGCGCGCGAACTCTTCGTCGTCGAGAACTGAAAGGAAGAAGGGAATTGTGGTGCGAATGCCGCCAACGTGATATTCGCCGAGCGCGCGCTTCATCCGCGCGATGGCTTCGCCGCGCGTCGCGCCCCAGGCCGCCAGCTTTGAAATCATCGGGTCATAAAAGAGCGGCACTTCCCAGCCTTCATAAACTCCGCTGTCGTCGCGCACGCCGGGGCCTGACGGCGTCCTCAACCGCGTGATCCTGCCGGGCGACGGCAGGAAATTTCGATCCGGGTCTTCGGCGTAAACGCGGCATTCAATCGCCGAGCCTTCCCATCGCACGTCTTCCTGTTTGATCGTCAGCTTTTCGCCAGCGGCGATGCGAATCTGTTCGCGCACCAGGTCAATGCCGGTGACCAGTTCGGTCACCGGGTGTTCGACCTGCAAACGCGTGTTCATTTCGAGGAAATAAAAATTGCGGTCGGCGTCAACCAGAAATTCCATTGTGCCGATACTGAAATAGTCGGCTGCGCGGGCGATCTCGACCGCCGCCTGGCCCATCCGCGCGCGCAGGGCAGGATCGTTGAAGCTGGCCGGGCATTCTTCGATCACTTTCTGATGGCGGCGCTGCACCGAGCATTCGCGTTCGCCCAGGTGGATGATATTGCCGTGTTCATCGGCGACGACTTGAATCTCGATGTGGCGCGGGCGTTCGATGAATTTCTCGATGTAAACCGACGGGTCGCCGAACGCCGACTGAGCTTCGGCGCTGGCCATTTGCAGCGCTGCGCCGATTTCTTCAGCCGAACGCACGATGCGCATGCCTTTTCCGCCGCCGCCCGCCGAGGCTTTGAGCATTACCGGGTAGCCGATTTCGGCGGCTACTCGCCGCGCTCCGGCTTCGTCGCTCAATGGTTCGGTCGTGCCGGGGACGATTGGCGCGCCTGCCTTGAGAGCGGCGACGCGGGCGTTCGTCTTGTCGCCCATCATCTCGATTGATTCGGGCGAAGGGCCGATGAACTTGATCCCGGCTTCCGTAACCGCGCGGGCGAACCATTCGCGCTCCGAAAGAAAACCGTAGCCGGGGTGGATCGCTTCCGCGCCGGATTTCCGCGCCGCGTCAATGATCTTTTCGCCTAACAGATAACTTTGAGACGCGGGAGATTCGCCGATGAAGTAGGCTTCATCGGCCAGCCGGACGTGCAACGCCTGGCGGTCGGCTTCGGAATAAACGGCGACCGGCGAGACGCCCAGATCGCGGCAGGCGCGAATCAACCGCACCGCGATTTCACCGCGATTGGCGATCAGGATTTTATGAAACATGAATTGGTGGTTGGTAATTGGTGACTGGTGGCTGGCGGTCGGCAAACTCATTAAAGCAACCGACCACCAACCACCGACCACCAACTACCATTACGGCACAATTGAAACGCCGGGTTGTTTAGGATCGAACCGGACGATGACCTGCGCGCCGGGAACGTAGACGTTTTTTCGAGACAACTGTTCGCCAGACAATTTCTGGGAAGTCTCGTAATCCACGTTGGAGACGTTGTACCGGTAGAAGATCGTCAAGCCGGATTCGTCCTGCTGAAAGTCCAAAATACGTCCATCCGCGACACGGCCAAATTGGGTGAGCCAGACGTAGTATTCCGCTATCGGATCACGGCCACGCAGACGATAAAGCATACGGGTGAGTAGGTTGTGATTTCTACGCATGGGGATAAGTGTGTTGATTCGGGGCTGGTTCAATAAAAACGGCCTCAAGTCGTATTGGAGTGGGCAACTTGAGGCCGCGTAACTATCGGCAAAAGTTCAAAAATCGGAAGTTGGCGCGGCTAACCTCAGGCAAACACAATTACCGGCGCGGGAAAGATCGCGCCGGAAGCCCCTCGATCGAATTATTTTCGTTCTGTGAATCAACGATCACACCATCAACCATGGTGATGTCGTCTTTGGTTCCGAACTCGCCATCAGGCCCAGCGGAAACCAGTGTGTAATTGCTCAGACTGATCGCCGACCCTTTCGACGCGATGACGCCAATCGGCCTGTAGTCGAAGTTGTGTTCCCAGTAATCCGATTGCGGCGCTCCGCTGGCGTTGACTCGCGAAAGATCGGCCAGCTCGTGCGGATAGGCGCCGTATTCCTTATGGTATTTCTGCAACGCCTGGACGTGCAGTTCGTACATCAACGCGCGGGTCGCGGCTGCGCGCCGGGCGCGCCCTCTTTCAATGGCGCGGGGAATCGAAGCGATGGCCACGGCGCTGAAAACGATCAGGAGGCAGGCTGCGAGAGCGTAAGACACCCGCGCGATCCTGATCCCCCCGAAACCGGCGGAATCCGATTTGATCAGGCGCACTGCGCGCCGCCCCAGCCAGATTCCCAGAAGTGAAATCGGGATGGCCCCAGCCGAGAAGTAAAACGCCAGACGGTAAGCGTCGAAAGTAAAAATGCGGTAGTAAGGAAGTTTGGAATCAACCCTGACCATCTCTTTAGTCAGTTCAAGGCTGTCTCCCAATACCGAAACCATCAGCGCGCGTCCGACCTTCGCGTCACCAATAAATACCCAGGTTATCAGGAACGCGATGATAATGACTGCGCCGCAGGCCAAAGCTGCGAAGGACGGCCCGAGTTTCGGCATCAGAACATCAGGCGGGGCAAGCGGGGGGCCAACCTGTTTCGCGCCACAAGCGGCGCATTCGGGGGAACTGATTTCACGACTGTGTCCGCAGCAGGGACAGATCATTGAATCACGGAGAGATTTATTGTTCATAAGCAGAGTTATGGAATTTGGAGCAACGGGCGATTTCAAATTTCATACGGCATATGAAATTTGAAATATGGCGGATGCTAAACCGGGTCGTGGCCCAGGCGCAGATTTTTGGCCTCCTTTTTTTCCTGGGGTTTATTCTCTTGAGATTCGAGCTTGGCGACTTCCGCCGCTGACTCCAGTTCACGAATTTCACGCCACGTGTGGTAGAGCCTGTGACCGAAAGTCCAGTATGAAAGAACAGCCATCAGCCAGATCGTGGCCGGCATTTTGTTGAGCAGGGGATGATTCGATTCGGGCCAGACGGTGAGCGATCCCAGAATCAGCAAAACGACGCGTTCCGGGCGCCGCAAAAATCCCACATCGCATTTCGGGATCAACGATTCCGCTCGCGCGCTCGTGTAGCTGACCATCACCGAGCCGATCAGCGCCGCGCCGGTCAACGCCGCATAAAGCGTGCTGTGGTATTGGGTGTCACGAGAATAGAAGATGATGATTCCGAGAAAAACGATCATGTCCGAGAGCCTGTCAAGACTGGAATCCAGAAAGGCTCCGAACTTAGTCACGCGGCCCGTCAGCCGCGCCACACGCCCGTCCAGCATGTCAAAGATGTTGGCGAAGATCATCACCAGCCCGGCGTAAAAGAACCAGCCATACCCGTAAAGAAGCGCTGCGAAAACGTTGATGCCCAACCCGATCACCGAAAGCAGGTTTGGGTTCGGGTCGAGCCGCGCAAGTTGGCGGACTATTCCATTGAGTATGCGCTGGCAAATTTCTCCGATGTATCCGCCGAGCATATCCGCTTGCTTCTTTCCTTCTAAACGCTAACCAAATGCTAAATGTGGTCAGTTCCGCCAATCAGGTTACGACCGAAATATCGAAAATCGCCTGGATTTCTCTATCGGGGACTTCGAGGAACGCATCATACGGTTTGGTTATTCGGCGTGTCAAGAAATTGAAAGAACGTCCAAAGTAACTAATTCATTTGAAGTTTACGAAGAAACCACGGGATGGGCGTTTGGGCTTCGGTTGCGGCGCTGATTGAAATTCGGACGAGAGTCTCCTGTTAAATCAAAGCAACCTTGTTGTATGATGCGCCCATCTGTGCCCCCTGAAATTTCGAGGTCGCCCGCAATCATTCTGGTGTTCTGGCGCTGTGAATGATGCGAGCGTCGCCTGAACTTCTAATTGAGACGTTTCGATCATAAGGTCATTTCGACGAGGTGAGTATGAGACTAAAGCCAGTGAAGCTTGCATTGTTGGGGGCAATCGCAATATCGCTTTTCATTTCGTGGGTCATCGCCCAGGACATCGGCCATCTGGGCGTGAGCGCCGACCCGATTCCGCTTGTGCAGGCCAAACGCCCATTGCGGCGCCTTGCGATCCGCAACACGGGCCGCAATTCAAATCTGGCGACCGCCAGGCCTGATCCGGCGAGCAAGGATTTGCGCGCTGATGTCAGCGACATCGGCGGAGCGTCGGGCAAAGCGCCGAAAGCAGGTTCAAACGCCGCCGCGAGCGCGTCTGGCGCAGTTGCCGTAAACACGACTCCGCCGCCGGTAGAACCGGTTGCGGGCAAACCGGGACCGAAGCCTGAGGCGAAACCGGCTGCTCCAACGGCTGAAGATTACATCGCAAAGGCTGAAGACCTCGTGGCAAAGAATAATCCGCGCGCCGCGACCGAGGCCTTTCGCCAGGCGTTGGCGCTCAAACCTGATTCGCTCGACGCGCAGTTGGGGCTGGCCGATACGCTCCACGACGTGAAGGATTACGGGAACGCCGACACCGAATACCAGAAGATCATCGCGCAGCATCAGAATTCAGCCGAAGCCCATCGCGGGCGCGGCGACACGCTTTACGAATTGAAGCGGTACGACGAAGCGGTCAACGAATATCAGGCGGCGATTAAATCAGGCGCCGCCGATGCCGGCGTTTTCAACAATCTGGCCAACGCTTATTTCCGCACCGGCACGCGTGAGAACCGTGACCACGCGATTGAAAACTACCGTAAAGCAATCGAGAAGGAACCCGCCTGGCCGGACGCTTACGCCGGGCTGGCCAACATCCTGCGCGTGCAAAAGCAGATGAACGAAGCGCAGCAGGCTGTTGAGAAGGCGCTTCAACTCGCGCCCAACTCAGCGCTCGCGCATTCGGTCGCGGGCCGCGTTTACGCCGACCTGAATGACTTCACGCGGGCCAACGCAGAAAGTCAGAAGGCCGTGGACCTGGCGCCGAAGGATTCGCCGTCTTTCCTGTCTTTCGCATATCTGAATCTGGGCGGCATTCTTTATGCGCAACGGCGTTTTGACGAAGCGATTCGCGCTTACGTGACCGCGCAATCTTATGACCGCACGTGGGCCGTGCCGCGAAACAGCCTGGGCAATCTCTATCTGGCCGCGAACCGCCCGCTCGAAGCGTCTGAAGAATTCGAGACAGCGGCGAAGCTGGAGCCGAAGAGTTCGATCATCCACACCGGTCTGGGCAACGCTTATGCGATGATGCAGAAATACGACGCGGCGATTGCAAATTTTCAGACGGCTGCTCAACTCGATCCGAAGAATCCCAACCCGCGCTCGAACATGGGAGTGGTTTACGCCCGGCAGGGCCGTTTCAACCAGGCGGTGGACGCTTTCAATCAAGCGTTACAGATCGAGCCGAACAACGCCGCGTTCCAGCTTGCGCTGGCCGAGAGTTTGCAGCGCGCGGGGCGGAAGAAAGAGGCCAAAGAGGCTTTCAGCCGCGCCGAGGCTCTGGGCGCGAAAGTAAAGAAGAAATAGCGAGTCCGGAGTCGCTCGGTGATGATTCAATGTTGGAAGATAATGGTGAACAGACGGAAAGTTATGAATTTTCCGTCTGTTCCTTTGTTCTGTGTGTTCAGTGTTCACACCTGCTGGCGGCGCCACCCGAATTTTCATTTTTGACTCCGGGCTATTTTTCAAATGGACAATCTGATAGGCAAAATCGTCTGCGGTTATCGAATCATTTCTGAAGTTGGCGAAGGAGGGATGGGCAAAGTCTATCTCGCCGAGAGCGCGTTTCTCACCGAATACAAACAGCAGGTGGCGGTCAAGACTTTGACCACGCAGGCATCCAGTGAGCGTCAGGCGGCGTTGTTGCGCGACCTGTTCACGCGCGAAGCCAACATTCAGGTTCAGTTCAAACATCAGCATATCGTCAGCGTCATCCAGTTCGCGGTCGAAGGCGACCATCATTTCCTCATCCTGGAATACATGCCCGGTTATCAGCACGGTGGCCGGCGCATCTCGAACATCGCCGAAATGATCGCTTTCGAGACCGGGCCGATGCCGCACAAACGCGCGCTCCGTCTTTTCGCTCAGGCGCTGGACGCCATGAATTACGCGCACAACTTCAAATACAGGTGGGAGGGCGAAGAGCGCGTGGGCATCGTCCACCGCGACATCAAGCCGGCCAACCTGCTGGTGCTCGACCCCGAAACGATCAAGGTCAGCGACTTCGGCATCGTCAAAGTCCAGCAGCGCGCTCCCGCCGCAACCCAGAAGCTGACGCCGGGCACCAGCGCATACATGTCGCCTGAAGCGATTCTCGGCCCGCAGCAGTTTGGACTGGAAGAACTCGACGCTCGTTCGGATATTTATTCGCTCGGCATTACGCTTTATGAAATGCTGGCGGGGCGCGTCCCGTTTTCGCCCGATCCGAACACGCATCCCGACGTTTCGCTGCGCCGCAAGCAGGTCAACGAAGCGCCGCCGCCGCCGTCGGCCTACTATCCGGGGCTTCCGCCGCATCTCGATCAACTGGTTCTGCGCGCGCTGGAAAAACGCCCGGAGAATCGCTATCAATCCGCCGCCGAATTCAAACAGGCGATTCTTGCGCTCGACAAACAACTCGGTCTGGGGTTGCGCGACAGCGCGACGACGCGAACGCTGGAAACCAATCAATTCGCCTCTCCGACGGAAAGAGTCTCGGCCAGGACGGCGGCGATGGCGGGAACTTCAACCGGTTCAGGTTCGACTTATTACGCTCCGGCGACCAACGTTGCCACTCCGATGCCCGGCGCGACAGGAACCGCCGCGCCATCGCGTTCATCAAAGCCGATAGTCTTGATTGCCACTGCCGTGTTGATCCTCGCGGCGGCGCTGGCCTGGGTTTTTCTGAACAACGGCGATAAGGCGGCGTCGAACGTGGCGGGCGCCGAGGCCAACACCCCATCTGCGCCTGAAGGTATGGTTCCGATACCCGAAGGAAGTTTTATGATGGGGCGCAACCTGACCGATGAGGAAAAGAACTCCACGATTGATGTTCAGGGAGGGCCGATCAAGATATTCAGCTACGATTGGCCCGCGCATCCGATCAATGTCTCGGCGTTTTATTTGGACAGAACCGAAGTCTCGAATGGGCAGTATGCTGAGTTCGTGAAGGCGGGTGGGCACGCCGCGCCTGCGGATTGGAATGGCTCGGAGCCTCCTCCGAACGCCGAACTGGTTCCGGTGACCGGCGTGAGTTACCTGGATGCGAGAGATTTTTGTTCCTGGCGTTCGCAGAAGAACGACCGGTTCACATTCCGCCTGCCCACAGAAGAGGAATGGGAATACGCCGCGCGCGGCAAGGACGCCGGCAAACCGAATGCTCCCATGAATCTTTATCCCTGGGGCGATCAATGGATCGAGACCAACGCGAACACGATTGAATCGCGGCTCGCAAAGCCACGCAATGTTGACGCGTACCCCGGCGGTAAATCGCCTTTCGATGTGTTGAACATGGCGGGAAATGTCGCCGAGTGGACTTCCACCGATTTCAATCATTATCCGGGCAGCGACGAACAGACGCCGCGCGCGCCGGGTTATCAAGGCACCTACCAGGTCATTCGCGGCGGCGGATTCGCTTACCCGAAAGAGTTTGCGATGACGACCACGCGCGTCTGGGCGAAGCCCGAAGACAAAGGGCCGAAACTCGGATTCCGTTGCGCGGCTGACGCTAAAAAATGAAAACAGAAGCGGCGGCGGGCGCGCATCTGCAAAGTCGAGTTAAGGCTCATTGCGTTCGTCGCGCGATTCATTCGCTTCCTGTTCACGCTCATTCGTCCGCGTTGTGACGAAGGCTGACCAGTAGATCATGAGCAGCGGTGTGGCGACAAAAGGCAGGTAGAACAATCCCACGGCAAGGTACTCTAGCAAATCCATAGCTTTCTCTTCTAAGGGCCAAAATTGATTTCTGGGGGCTAACGTCGAACCGCCGGTCGTAAACGGCTCCAGCGACCATGCGGCGGCTCTTTTATCTCAACCATCAGCCAGCTACAAGGCAAACGGCGCGCCAACTCATTAAAAAGCGGCTGCTCAAAGTTTTCCGGCATTTCAGTGGAGATCATGCGTCAACTTCCAGCGACAAATTCCCGCTGGGTGTGAAAGGAATGTTGACACCTGCGAGAATTGAAATCAGGAGGCTTCGGATAGTCTGCTCCGCAGCCATCGCCGGAAAGATCGCAACGCCGCGCCCTGGCCATCGGTCTTGCACTGCTCCAAAGCTTCCGTAAGGACATCGGCGGTCAATAGCGGAAAGGCGAGACTATTCGGCATTTCGAGATAGCCTTGATCCGCCAGGTGGTAAATGCGCAGCCGCTGTTCGTTATAAATCCATACTTCGGGCACGCTGAGGCTTTTGTAGATCGCCAGCTTTGCGCTTGAATCGCTCGAAATATCAATTTCGACGGCGACATCAGGCGGCGGATCAATGTTCAGATCAACTTTGCGTTTGCCGATGATGCGGGTGGCGTTTTGCACGTAGAAGCAGGTGTCCGGTTCGGCGCCGGCCCCGAATGTTCCCGGTGTGAACGTGGTTGAGCCTAGTTTTTCAAGTTCAACTCCAGTCAGATCGGCAGTGATGCGTCCGATGTCCGAAATCAATTCCTTGAATATCTCGTGAATCGGCAATGGACTCATAGCCTCCAGCCTCCCTTGGTAGTAGCTCACTCTGACGCGATTGCTGTCGCCAAGATCGGCCAGTAATTGCTTGTAATCTTCAGGACTCACCTCGTGCAAAGTCAGCGTGCCGCCTTCCGGCAAATGCTCGATCGCTTTAAGCAGCTTTGAAATTTTTCTGACAGGTTGCGCGCTCATCGAAATACCTCCGAATCCGATACGATCATACACCGCCTCGTAAGAAAATTAAGGTGGAGCAGGGCGCCATCCTGCTCCACCCGGCTCCTCTCAAATTCGGGCGACTGCGCCGTCGCTGCCGAGTGTGATGCGCTTCTGTTGCCTCAGCGCCAGATTGGCCAGATGCGGTCCGGTCACGCCGTTGTGGCCGACTTCGACCGGGGCGTTCGGCTCCTGCCGCGACTTTACGCAATCGAGGAAGTTTTTGACGTGCGGCTCGGTCGGGATTCCGCCTTTGTATTCGTGAATCGTCGCGGGCGGGATGTTCGGGCGGTTCCAGGGTTCGGGATAAACGCGGTAGCCGTCGTCATCGAGAACCATCGTGGCCTTCTTGCCCTGGATGAATATCTTCCAGCTATCTTCGTACGAGTTGCCGTAACAGAGTGTCCACGTGGCCAGAAACGTCGGGTACTCATAGACCGCGCTGAACGTGTCGGGCACGTCGGCGCCTTTGTGAACCTTGATCATTCCCTGACAGACGGCTGATGAGGGCGGCTTGCCGTTATTGCAGAACCACTGGATCACGTCCATCAGGTGCGTGCCCTGGTCGGTCATGTGGCCGCCGTTGTAATCCGAAAAGTTGCGCCAGTGGAAGAATCGCCGCTCATCCAGCGGGTAGCGTTTCTTCGCGGGGCCTTGAAACCGCTCCCAATCCAGCTTGCCCGCAAGTTCCAGCTTCTGTGGCATCGGCTTGCGATTCCAAAACCATTGAGCGCGCGCCATCACGATTTCGCCGAGTATGCCGTCGTCAACCAGCTTCTTCGCGCCGCGCACCGCATCGGAACTGCGGCGTTGCATTCCGACTTGCACTATCTGTTTGGTCGCGCGGACGCCTTTGACCATCTTCGCGCCCTGCTCGATTGAGTACGAAAAAGGTTTTTCGGTATAAACGTCTTTGCCCGCCGCGACTGAATCGAGCAGGATATTGGCGTGCCAATGATCAGGCGTGGCGTTGAGCACGGCGACCACGTCCTTGTCAGCCAGCAATTCTTTGTAATCCATCGTTGATTTCGCGCCTTCGCGCGCGAGCTTCAATGCGGCGTTGATGTTCGGTTCATAAACGTCACAGACATGGATGAATTCGCATTGATCGGCGAATTTCCTGAACGAACCCATGACGCTGCGTCCACGCCCACCGGAGCCGATGACGCCGAGTTGGATTCGATCATTCGCGCCGATAATGCGCCCGTAGGATTTCGCCGTGAGCAGACTCGCGCCAGCCACGCTCGCGCTTGCGTCTGCAATAAAGCGTCTGCGAGTAGTGTTCTCCGACATAAGCTTCCTCCGTGTTTAGTTGTGAACTGTCATTGTGAAAGGCAGCGCGAGAATAAGGAATCGAAACGCAAAAGGCAAAGGACGGTTTCGAGGTTCTGCCGCAGATTCTCCAAAACGGACATTGGCCTCGGTTGCTTAACCGCAGTCATCTGCTTCAAGATGTCTTCGGCAATTGCAATTTCACCTTTGTAAATTGACTCAAGGATAGCCGATCTGGGGATCGGCCCTGATCGCGGTCTTCATCCCGGGGCTGGCCGGCGTCTTGCCAGTGTCTTAATAGCTGGCTTTGTTTATGGAGGAAACTGTTGTGGAACGAATTCCATCTTCGGGAAAATTGACGCGTGTGGCGCTGGTGGCGAGCGCGCTCGTCATTGTGGTTTTGTGCGTGATTGTGGGTTACGAGGCGTTGCGGCAGGGCGGAGCGAATCTGGCTGACCTGTGGCGCGGCGAGCTTGAAGAAGCGGCCACAACCTCCACGCTCGGCATTTTGATAATCGGGCTGGGCATCGGTTTGAGGCACGCGCTGGACGCCGATCATCTGGCCGCCGTTTCGGCCATCGTCAGTGACCGCAAAAACTGGTTCAGTTCGCTTCTGATCGGCGGGTTGTGGGGAGTCGGGCATACGGCGTCGTTGCTGCTGGCCGGGATGGCGGTGATCCTCATGCAGTTTCAAATCGGAAAGTACGAGAAGCCGCTGGAGTTTTGCGTCGCATTGATGCTGATTGGACTGGGCGCGAACGTGCTGTACAAACTCGCGCGCGGAGGCCGCATCCATTTTCACGAACACTCGCACGGAGGGCGCAAACACGTCCACCCGCACATTCACGACGGCAAGGTTGAACCTGCCAACTCGCATCACGGGCTGAAACTCGGCATTCGTCCACTGGTCATCGGAATGGTTCACGGTCTGGCTGGCAGCGCGGCGCTGATGCTGGCAGTGCTGGCGACAATCAAATCAACGGCGGTGGCTTTCGCCTACATCATCATCTTCGGCATCGGCTCGATTGGCGGGATGATGGTCATGAGCCTGATTCTGAGCCTGCCGATTCACCTGACGGCGGAGCATTTCACGAAGACGAATTGGGTCGTGCGCGCGCTGGCCGGTTGCTTCAGCCTCGGATTCGGTCTATTTATGGTTTACGAAATCGGATTCGAAGAAGGATTGTTGCGCTGATTTAGAGGAGTCATTCATGTCGTCTTTGACGATAATCTGAAACAACAAAAATCGCCCTCTGGGCACACATCGCTTCGAGCGCGCTCCCGGCAGAAGGCTTATTGAAAGGAAATTGGTCTCTTGCCAGGAGCGCGCTCGAAGCGATGTGTACGAGGGGGAATAGAGGAGAAAGCATAATGGCCGACGAGCAGAATCCCAATTATCACTTCAACACTCTGGCGGTTCACGGCGGACAGGCGGTTGATCCCACGACCAACGCGCGCGCCGTCCCGATCTATCAAACAACTTCGTACAATTTCACCGACGCCGATCACGCGGCGCGTCTGTTCGCGTTGCAGGAGTTCGGCAACATTTACACACGAATCATGAACCCGACGCAGGACGTGCTCGAAAAACGTCTGGCGGCGATGGAGGGCGGGATGGCCGCGTTGGCGCTCTCGTCGGGGCAGGCGGCTGAGACTCTGGCGATCATCACGCTTGCCAACGCGGGCGATGAGATCGTTTCGACCACGTCGCTTTACGGCGGCACCTACAATCTTTTTCATTACACGCTGCCGAAACTCGGCATCACCGTCCGCTTCGTTGACGCCGAAGACGAAGCCGGTTTGCGCGCGGCGATCAACGACAAGACCAAAGCCGTTTACACCGAAACCGTCGGCAATCCGAAACTCGACATCGTGGACATCGAAAAGCTGGCCAACATCGCGCATGAAAACAGATTGCCGCTGATCATTGACAACACCACGGCGTCGCCCGCGTTGTGCCGCCCGATTGAGCACGGCGCCGACATCGTCATTCAATCGCTGACGAAATTCATCGGCGGTCACGGGACCTCGATTGGCGGCGCGATCATTGACGCCGGCAAATTCGATTGGAAGGCTTCAGGCCGCTTCCCCGGCTTCACCACGCCCGATCCGTCGTATCACGGAATCGTTTACGCCGACGCGTTCGGCCCGCTGGCGTTCATCCTGAAAGCCCGCGTGCAGGGCTTGCGCGACATCGGCGCCTGCACGACGCCGTTCAATTCATTCCTGTTTTTGCAGGGCGCTGAGACGCTGCATCTGCGGATGGAACGTCATTCGGAGAATGCGATGGAAGTGGCGAAGTTCCTGCAGAATCATGCGCAGGTCGAGTGGGTCAACTATCCGGGGCTGGAATCGAGCAAGTATTTCCAGCGCACGCAAAAATACATGCCCAGCGGCGCGGGCGCGCTGGTCACATTCGGCATTCGCGGCGGACTCGAAGCAGGAAAGAAGTTCATCAACTCGGTGAAGCTCTTCAGTCTGCTCGCGAATCTCGGCGACGCCAAATCGCTGGTGATTCATCCGGCTTCGACCACGCATTCGCAGTTGACCGAAGAAGAGCAGGCGTCAACCGGGGTCACGCCGGGCCTGGTTCGATTGTCGGTCGGCATCGAAGACATCCGCGACATCATCGCCGACATTGATCAGGCGCTGAAAGCGGCGACGCAGAAGACTGCGGCGAGCGCTTGATGAAGAAAATAGACAGGATTTACAGGATCGAACAGGCTGGAAAACCAATCCTGGACGACCCTGCAAATCCTGTCTATTTCAACCTATGGATACGAAATGCCGGAACCAATCCTTCCGACTTACGAAGACGATTTCGTTTTCGCCGAATCCAAACCGTTCGCGCTCGAATCGGGTGGATCGTTGCAACCCGTCACGCTGCGTTACGCAGTCTACGGCAATCTGAATGAAGCGCGCGACAACGCGATCCTGGTTTGTCACGCGCTGTCAGGTTCCGCCCGCGCCGGTGATTGGTGGCCGCAGTTGTTCGGCGAAGATGGAGTCTTTGATCTCAGCCGCGATTGCATTATCTGCGCCAACATCATCGGCTCGTGTTACGGCTCGACCGGGCCGCAAACAATCAATTCCGCAACCGGCAAACCTTTCGGCGCCAATTTCCCGCTCGTGACCGTGCGCGATTGGGTTCGATCACAATCGCTGTTACTCGATCATCTCGGCGTTGAAAAACTGCGCGCTGTGATCGGCGGCTCGATTGGCGGGATGCAGGCGATCCAGTGGGCGATTGATTATCCCGAACGCGTCGAAAATTGCATCGCCATCGGCTCGGCGCCTCTGACGGCGATGGGATTGGCGCTGAACCACCTGCAACGGCTGGCGATCACGAATGACGCGAACTGGCGGAATGGAGAGTACGAAAGCGGCGGCGAACCGATGGCGGGACTGGCTCTGGCGCGCGCCATCGCGATGATCTCCTACAAGTCCGAGCATCTCTTCGCCGAACGTTTCGCGCGCAACCCGAACCGCAATGGCGAAGACCCGCTGCGTTCGTTGAATGAACGTTACGACATCGGCGGTTATCTGGATCATCAAGGCGAAATCTTCACGCGCCGCTTCGACGCCAATTCCTACCTGATCATCAGCAAAGCGATGGACAACTTCCATCACGCGAATGGGCGCCAATTGGAACACGAGACGTTGCGGCGGATCAAAGCGCGCGTCTTGCTGGTCGGCATCTCGTCGGATTGGCTGTTTCCGGCGGAAGAGGTCAAAGCGTTGGCCGAACGGATGCGCGAGGCCGGAGTCGAAGTCGAATACGCGGAGTTGCAATCCTCGCACGGTCACGACGGGTTTCTGGCCGAGCCGCAGGCCCTCGCGCTGATCATCCGTTCAACGTTGCCGGCTAACCATTTCGTTGATCCGGATCGGCGCAAAAGGTGATGTGCAACTCTTCTCGTTGCCGGGCGTTTTGAGTTGAGCGAGAGTTTCCTTGAGAGTCATGGTCGTGTTTATACCCTCAGCGAGCCACGGAACCCTCTGGCGGCATAATAAGATTCGGCGCCGTTGTGGTAGACGAAGACCTTGTCGTAGCGACGATCACAAAAGAGGGCGCCGCCGAGTTTTCTAATTTCAGAAGGGGTTTTCACCCAGCTCGACGTCTTCGTATCGAACTCTCCAAGTTTCTGCGCCTCTCGATATTGTTCTTCCGTTAAAATCTCAATGCCCATGGCGGCTGCCATATCAATAGCGCTATTTGCCGGTTTATGTTCTTTCCTTGATTCCAGCGCTTCACGGTCGTAACAAACACTCCTGCGGCCTTTGGGACTTTCCGCCGAACAATCATAAAAAATGTATTCGCCCGTCTTTTTATCAAACCCCACAACATCCGGCTCACCGCCGGTTCTTTCCATTTCACCAAGTGACCACAGCTTTTCAGGATCAGCTTCCAGCTTTGCCTGAACCTTCACCCATTCGAGACCTTTGTGGCGGTTCATGTTGTTCTCAAAACGGGCTTTCAATGTTTTGAGTAGCTCTTCACGTTGCTTTGCTTTCATGGCTTTTGCTTTTTGCATTTTCGGTCTTTGCCTTTCTGCTCTGAAGACTTCACCCTTTCGGGAAAATACGTCGGCGAGAAAATGTGAGGGCCGATCTTAGCGCGAGATGCGCGCCCTCCCCAAGGGAAATATGACAAAAACAACGTGGCCATCATCATCGCGACTTTACCATTCCGGTATTACTCGTTGACAGAATGGTGACACAACTTTATAGTTGTGTTGAGGCACAGTTTGCCGCTACTCAGTGCGGCGGAGATCATAGGATGATCCCCAAATTTGATGAGGCCGGGAATTTGTCCCCCGGCATTCATTGGGCAGGGTGGCGTGAATTTGAGAAACGGTTTGGAGTTAACGACCGCCGGCGACAACTGCTGAAAGGGTTGCAACGCGCGCTTGCTGATTTGCGAGCCGCCGGTTGCCGTGCCGTCTATATTGATGGAAGCTTCGTTACGGCGAAGGAAATGCCGAACGACTTCGATGCTTGCTGGAGCGTTGAAGGGGTTGATCCTGACTTGCTCGCTCCCGTGCTGCTAGATTTCAGCAATGGACGAGCGGCGCAGAAAGCAGAGTTCGGCGGTGAATTGTTTCCCGCCGAACTGATCGAGGGCGCAAGCGGAAAGCCGTTCCTCGATTTCTTTCAACTCGACAGGCGTACCGGCAAGCCGAAAGGCATCGTCGGGTTGCGGTTGAAACGAGTGGTCAAAAGAAAATGATTCGCAACGCAAGAGAGTACCGCATCACAAAAGCTCAGGCCGAAAAGTTTGAGCGCGCGCTTGAAGAGTTCGATCCGCGACCTTCCGCGCATCCGAACGTCCATCCGCGTTTGATCAAAGCGCAGCGCGACGCGATGGCAAGTCAGCTTGAAACACTCCGGCGGGAGATCAAGGAGTACGAGCGTTTGCGGTCCAGCCGCCGTCGCTTGATCAACCCTAAAGAGATCGCCGAGTTGCCGCATAAACTTATCCGAGCGCGGATCGCGGCAGGGCTTTCTCAGCGTGAACTTGCCGAGAGGCTCGGTTTAAAAGAGCAGCAGATTCAACGTTACGAGGCGACGAATTACGAGACCGCAAGCCTCAAACGTGTGATCGAAATTGCCCAAGCGCTGGCCGCTTGATGAAATAACCCCCGATCTGCCCGATCTATAAGAGAAGGCGATGGACAATTCCCAGCGCACACTCCGAATCGCAAAGGGCGCCGGAGTCGAAGTCGAATACGCGGAGTTGCGGTCATCGGAGGTCGTGTTATAGTTCATGACGTTCATAGCATCGCGGAACTGTCGGGAGACGAGTATGGTTCAAGGCCGCCGTTGGAATGAGCGTGATCGTTATGGTAACGACACCTATTTGACGGATGAGCGGTGGAACCACATCACCGAGCCAATCAATCACCCGGAAATGTTCGCTTATGAAGACCAGCTACGCCAGACGATTCGCTCAGGACGGCGCAAGCAGGACGCGCTCAATCCGCAAAAGTACCGTTACGTGAAAGCGTTCGATAACCTTGCGGAATTCAACACGCATATCGTTGCGATTGTCCTTTTCAGATTTACCGGAGATGAGAGCGGGACGCTGCTGCCGAACAACTACATCGTCATCGCTTACCAGAAAGAGATAGGGTAACAAGATGAGTGAAGCGACGATCAAGTATGACGAGCCGAGCGATACGCTCTATGTTTCATTCGCGCCCGGCGAAGCGGCCACCGGCATTGAACTGAACGAGCACATCCTGTTGCGCGTGAACAAAGCCGATAGACGAGCTGTCGGACTCACGATTTTCGATTATTCGGCGCTGGCCCAGCCGACCGAGCTTGGGCCGCGCAGTTTGCCGCTGACTGGCTTGAACGAATTGTCGCCTGAGTTGCGCGAACTCGCGCTTGAAGTCTTACGAACGCCGCCGGTTCAGGACATTTTGTCCTTGTCAGCCTACACTCCTTCGGCGGTCGAAGTAGTTCCGATTGCATCGCTGAAGCCGGCAATCCTGACGCGACAGGCGGCGTAGCAACTCAGGAGGCAGGATCATCGTCTGCGTCCGAACGATGTTACGAGGCGACGAATTACGAAACCGCAAGCCTCAAACGAGTGATCGAAATTGCCCGAACGCTGGCCGCTTGATGAAATAACCCCCGATCTGCATTTGAGTTGACCGATTGCAATCTGGCCAGAATTTGGCCATAGTCTCCGCGTGGCTTATAGAATCGTCTTTACCGAAAACGCGATCGCTGACTACGAAGAACTGGACGCTCGATGGAGGGCGACCATTCGAGACGCCATCAGCATTCATCTGACTCACGAGCCGAGAAAAGAGAGTAAAAGCCGCATTAAGAAGCTGAAAGACGTCAAACATCCTGAATATCGCTTGAGAGTCGCTGAGATGCGCGTTTTCTACGACGTTGATGGTTCAGACGTGGTGGTTTTGGCAATTATGACGAAGGAGAAAACCGATCAATGGCTGGAAGAACACGGAGAAAAATAGTAAAGGCGCCGCTGACTGAAGTGAAGGATAACTTTTCCGAATTTATCAGGCGAGCAAGCAAAGAGGAGATCGTCGTGACGGTTCACGGTCGCCCGGCGGCGGTGATCATTGGTTTTGAAGATGAGGATGATTGGCTGGAATATCGGCTTTTGAACGATGAAGATTTCCTTGCCCGGATAGCGGAATCAAGGCGGCAATATCAGGAAGGAAAATACAAACCGCTTGAATCATTGTCCTGATAGGCGGCTTATTCAGGTTTCGATTATTCGGCGCTGGCCCAGCCGACCGAGCTTGGGCCGCGCAGTTCGCCGCCGGCCGGCTTGAACGAATTGTCGCCTGAGTTGCGCGAACTCGCGCTTGAAGTCTTACGAACGCCGCCGGTTCAGGACATTTTGTCCTTGTCAGCCTACACTCCTTCGGCGGTCGAAGTAGTTCCGATTGCATCGCTGAAGCCGGCAATCCTGACGCGACAGGCGGCGTAGCAACTCAGGAGGCAGGATCATCGCTTGCGTCCGAACGATGTTACGAGGCGACGAATTACGAAACCGCAAGCCTCAAACGAGTGATCGAAATTGCCCGAGTGCTGGACGCTTGATGAAATATCCCGATCTGTAAGAGAAGGCGATGGACAATTCCCATCGCGCACTCCGAATCGCAAAGGACGCCGGAGTCGAAGTCGAATACGCGGAGTTGTAGTCCTCGTACGGCCACGATGGGTTTGTGGCCGTGCCGCAGCCCTCGCGCTGACGTCCGTCGAAATGGGTTCAACGACTCGAACAGCCAGGATGCGCTGTCTTCACATAAAACGAGGCTCCGGGAGAGTTTTTGAGGAATTTTCCGCTGAGGGTTGATGCCTTAATGTAACGAGCATGTTAGCGGTCATGAATCGGTAATTCGCCATCACCGATGAAAATGTGGGAGAGGCGGAGTAAGCTGTAGCCGGTCATCGGCAATGATGAGGTCGGAGCGCCTTGGTGCTTGGCAGCCCGTAGTTA
>JAJVID010000039.1:46057-55068 GCA_022072205.1 Acidobacteriota bacterium | reverse complement strand
AACCACATGGGATAGTACGCCGCATTTCGCTCTGCGGTTTCTGATACTACAAACACGAAAACACACGATCAAATGAAACGATCACTGCTCGTTGTCGCCATCGTCGCGCTTTACCTGCTGCATCAGGACTTCTGGTTCTGGCGCGCGGCTCGGCCAATTGTCCTGGGCTTTTTGCCCATCGGCCTTTTCTATCATGTTGTTTACACGCTCGCGATTTCGGCATTGATGTGGCTGTTGGTTAAACACGCCTGGCCCTCGCATCTCGAAGAGCAAGCCGATCTCGAAAACGCAAATCCGCAATCCGCAATCCGCAATCCGCAATCAGGAGGGCGCCGGTGATTCCATCCCTGTTTGTCTTCGCTTATCTCGCAATAGTTATTTACATCGGCGTATTCGCTTTCCGGCGCAAAGTCGGCGAGCATCCGGCTGAAGATTATTTCCTGGCCAATCGTTCGCTCGGCCAGTTCGTGTTCCTGCTCTCGCTGTTCGGCACGAACATGACGGCGTTTGCGATTCTGGGTTCGTCGGGCCACGCGTTTGCGAATGGCGTCGTGACTTACGGCTTGATGGCTTCATCGTCAGCGTTGATCGTCCCGCTGTCGCTGTTTCTGATCGGAACACGCGTGTGGGCGCTGGGCAAACGCTTCGGGTTCATCACGCCGGTGCAGTTGTTCCGCGACCGCTGGGAATGCGGTCACATCGGCACGGTGATCACGATTGTTCAGGCCGCTCTGCTTGTGCCCTACATCATCATCGGCGTGATGGGTGGCGGGACGGCGCTGTTTGCGATCAGCGGCGGGCGAATCCCGTTCTGGATCGGCGGCGCGGTTGTGGCGATGGTGGTGATGATCTACGTCTTCTTTGGCGGGATGCGCGGCACGGCGTGGGTCAACACGTTTCAGACGACGCTGTTTTTGATCTTCGGAGCGATTGCGCTGACGGTCATCGGCGTGGGAATGGGCGGGTTTGGCAGCGCGGTGAACGAACTGCTCGCGTCGCCTTCGACTTCGTCGCTGCTGACGCGTGAAAAAGTTTCGCCGCTCTTCTTCTTCAGCTACACGTTTATTCCGCTCTCTTCGATCAATTTCCCGCACATGATCATCTTCTGTCTGACAGCCGAGCGGATGCGGCATTTCAAGAAGACCGTGATTCTTTATCCGATTTGCATGCTGGCGATCTGGCTGCCTGCGGTTTTCCTGGGCGTGGCGGCCAATCGCGCAGTCGAAGTCCCTGCGATTCGGGCGAAGCTTGAAGCGCGACAGATGCTGGCGACGCAGGCCGCGACTCTCAGCCCCGATCAGCGAACCGAGTTGCGCGCGAAATCGGCTGGCGATGACATTCTGCTGCGGTTGCTTGATCATTACGCGCCGCTCTGGCTGGCGGGCTTGCTGGGCGCGGGGATCATGGCGGCGGTGATGGCCAGCGATTCGCAGATACTGGCGCTCTCGACGATGTTTTCAGAAGACATCTTTGCGTTTTACGAAGGCAAGGAACGGTTCGGCGAGAAGGCGCAGGTCGTCACGGGCCGCATCTTCGTCATCGCGCTGACAATCATCGCCTACACCATCGCCTTGAAATTCCCGCAGCCGATTTTCGATCTGGCCGTGCAGTACGCGTTTTCGGGCTATTCGGCATTGATGCCGCTGCTTGTCGCGGCTCTGTTTTGGAAGCGCAGCACGAAATGGGGCGCGCTGGCGAGCGCTATCTGGGCGGCGGCCAGCGTGATCGCCATAGCCGTTTTTCAATCCGTCGTGACCGCGCCGAGAGTCGTCTGGTCGGTCGGCGGAGTTGAAGCGCTGGCGCGCACGCCGGGCGGCACGGCGGTTTTTGGGTTGTTGCCGGTCGTGCCGATGGTGATTGTCTCGGCGCTGTTGATGATCGTGGTCTCGCTGATGACGAAGAAACCGGGCGATGCGACCATCAGCCGCTACTTTACTCGGTAAGCTTTTCTTCGGGTTGTAGCTTATTGTGATTGTCTGATCTGAGCTGGCGATTATTTGGAAAAGGCGTTTGCTCCCGGCGCGGCGAGAAGTGAATGCTAATGTTCACTTTCGCCACGCGCGGGAGCCTGGTTGCTCTTAACAGTTTGGCGGGAAGACCGGAATCGTCAGAGTCCCGGCGGCGGTCAATGTCAGTTTGTGCAGGTTGTGGCCGTGCCCGAAAGCTGAAGGCGTTAATTCTTCTTCGGGATTGAAATTGAGCGCCGCGCCGAAAATCGCCGCGTCGTCGAACGACCAGAGCTTCAGCCAGCCGCTTCGCCCCGCCGGAATAATCTGCTCGATGCGCGGCACGGTGCGCGGGAAGTTGTTCGAGAGAATGCTGACGAGTTGGCAGGTGTTCGGCGTAAAGCCGAAGCTGAAGGCGCTTTCCGCGTCATTGAACAGGAGGCCGTATATCGGGCCGAGTGGCGCGGACGTTGTGGTCAGATTGCCTCCGATCCGGTTCAGGATGAGCAACGTACTGTTGCCGCTGGCGCGATCTGTCAGAGTGGATAACGCCAGCGCGCGTCCGAGCAGGTTGTAGTTGATCCCGTCGAATCTCAATTCAGCCGTAAACGAGTTTTCGTCGCACTGCGATGGGATATTCAATCTGGCTGCGGCCTCCGCCGCAAGACTGGATTCGTGCCCGGTTGAGAACTTCACGTATTCATCGCCCATCAGCGCGTTGAAGGCCGCCGGACAGCCCGAACTGTCGGTAGCGATGGCGATGAGATATCCGGTCGTGCCCGGATCGAATTCCGAAGCCAGGAACGAAGCTGTCTGATTCTCAGTCAGACAGATGTACATATCAGCCACGCTGCAACTCGTCCCATCCACGAAGAAGAGATGGACATACGCTGGATCAAATGTGTCGGCGTTGGTGATGTTGATGCGCGTGTTCTGATGCGCCGGATCCGTCGCGCTTGAAGTGTAGATGGGGTAGAACAGCACAGAGCCAACTTTGTTGTCGCTGACCTGCCCGGTTGGTGAGAGTTGGATGCCGGGCGCTCCGAGGTTCGCAACTGGCGGCGTAGGAGTCGGAACGGGCGTCGGCGTTGGCGTCGGAGTCGGAGTCGGAGTCGGTGTTGGCGTTGGAGTCGGCGTTGGCGTCGGCGTTGGAGTCGGCGTTGGAGTCGGAGTCGGCGTTGGTGTCGGCGTTGGAGTCGGAGTCGGCGTCGGTGTCGGAGTCGGCGTTGGTGTCGGAGTCGGAGTCGGCGTTGGTGTCGGAGTCGGCGTCGGCGTTGGAGTCGGAGTCGGCGTCGGAGTCGGAGTCGGAGTTGGTGTCGGAGTTGGCGTGGGTGTAGGCGTCGTCGTCGTTGGAACTGTAACTTTCACGCAAGCTGAAACGACCGAATTCCCCTTCTCCTGATTGATCGCCTTGGCGGCGAGAAACCGGCCTATGCCCAAAGGAGGAGTGATGTTCACGGTGAATTTCGACAGGCCCTCGTTATTAGTTGTCACGGTGACCGCTCCCAGGTAACGAGGTGATTCAAGCCCCCTCTCGCCGCATACCTCGGCGGTGTAATACTCTATGCGGTGTTGAGTTTTCGGATCACCGGTGAGAACGCATGGAACAGTTGTTCTGGTTGGGCCGTTAGTGGCTGAACTGAGGGTGATTTTAAACTCAGCCGCGCTCATTCCCTCAATTGCCGCCGGAGCCAGCGGCTTCAATCCCGTGGCGAAGCTTTCAACTCCAACTTGCTCCGAAAGTTCCAGGGCCACTTCCGCTGGAGATGAACTCAGACGCTCGGAAGAAAGCCGATTGATCTCTGTGCCGGACGCCTCTCCCGGCTTCATCGAATAAACGAAGAGCAACGAAAGGGCCAGCGTTATGAGCAGGGTGATGGATGTGTTTTTGTAAGAAGCGCGCATCTCTAACCTCTCTTGATTAAATAACCGATTTGGGTTTGGTCAGGCGCGCAAGAAGCACTCTCTATGGGTGGCGGATTTTTTAATCAGGTGTGACTCTTTGGAACGACCGTGCGGGATACGGACAGGCGCTGATGTGCATGAGGACCATGAGGAGCATGAATTAGCGCTGAGGTCCGTGAACATCCGTCTCACACTGTTAAGGCCGGCAGTTTTGCCGCTTTCAGTTTAATCGGATGCGTCGTTTAAAAGAGCCGCCCCTTTTAATCTCTCAGGCGCCTTCCGTCCTATTTGTCATTCATACTGGAATAACAGGGCATCAGTGCGTGCCCTCTGATGTGCGCAGTCTACCTGATGGTTGGCTTGCGTCAATGGTTTAATTTGATTCGGCCAGGTTTTATTTTTGCGGAAACTCCTCCCGGTCTTTTCTTTCACGCTCGCTCGTTGGATACTCTCCCGGCTTTTCAATCCTGAACAATTGTCTGAAACATTATGAGTTCAACCGGAAGCTACGTGTCCGCGAGCGAACAGTTCGTCGTCGAAATCTACGTCCGCGATCTCAGGTATTCGCTCTCGTTCTATCAGCGCCTGGGTTTTAAGCTGACGCGCGAGGAAGCAGGATTCGCCGAATTAAGCTGGGACGATTCGCGGCTCTTTCTGGAAGAATTCAAGCAGATGCCTTCGCCGCCCCCGTTTCCCGTGGCCAACATCCGCGTGATGGTTCCGAACGTTGATGAATATTGGGCGTTAGCGAAACAGATGGGCGCGCGGATCTTCAGGGAGATTGGCGACCGCTATTACGGCCTGCGCGATTTCACGATGGCCGGGCCGGATGGCGTGGCGATCCGCTTCGCGACGCTGCTTTCAAATCACTGATTACCGGTGAGGATAAATATGCCCAACACCTCTTCAGAATCACTTCGCCTTACCCCCGTTCAATGGCTGATCTGCATCATCGCGGTTATCGGCTTCGCGTTCGACACTTATGAACTGCTGATGCTGCCGCTAATTATTCGCGACGCGATAGCGAAACTCGGCGGATATGCCTTCGGCAGCCCGGAATACAATTACTGGCGCGACCTGTTCTTTTACGCGCCAGCGGTGTCGGGAGGCGTATTCGGATTGCTGGGGGGATATTTGACCGACCGGCTGGGGCGCCGGCGGGTGCTGACCTGGAGCATTCTGGTTTACGCGTTTTCGGCTTTCGCGGCGGGCTTCGCGACATCGCTGCCGATGCTGCTGCTCTTCCGCTGTACAACGTTCATCGGCGTGTGCGTCGAATTTGTGGCGGCGGTCGCCTGGCTGGCGGAACTCTTCTCCAACCCGAAACAGCGCGAGGCGGTGCTCGGCTACACTCAGGCGTTTTCTTCTCTCGGTGGAGTGATGGTCAGCGGGATGGCCGCCCTGATTGCGAAAACCTCCACATCGCTGCCTGCGATTCACGGCGCGCACGAAAACTGGCGCTATCTGCTGATTTCGGGATTGATCCCCGCGATCCCCTTGATCATCATTCGCCCATTCCTGCCTGAATCGCCCGTCTGGCAGCAGAAACGCGCCGCCGGGACTTTGAAGCGGCCAAGTCTGGGCGAACTGTTCGTGCCTGAATACCGCAAAACGACGATCATCGCGGCGGCGATGTTCGCCTGCAGTCTGGGCGTGGCTTTCGGCGCGATTCAGCAGGCTCCGCAGATCGTGCCCGCGCTGGTGAAAGTTGATGGCCTGTTGCCGCCACCTGAGCGGCAAAAAATCATATCTGGAGCCGTCGCCAGCACGCAGTTGTTTCAGGAACTCGGCGGCCTCGTGGGGCGATTCCTCCTGGCGTTTCTGGCCATCCGCATCCTGTCACGGCGGAATCTGCTTCGTGTGTTCCTGATCCCGGGGCTGATCCTGATCCCGCTGGTCTTCATCTTTCCCGCGACGAGCAATCTTTCAATGCTGAAATGGGGAATGTTCTTCGCCGGATTGTTCACGGTCGCGCAGTTGAGTTTCTGGGGGAATTATCTGCCGCGCGTCTATCCCACACATCTGCGCGGGACGGGCGAGAGCTTCGCGGCTAACATCGGCGGGCGAATGATCGGCGCCTCGGCTCCGCTACTAACCACGCAATTGGTGATGGGGATGTCTGGCGCGGGGCCGGCGACGAAACTGGCGTACGCCGCAGCGGGAGTGGCGTTCCTGCTATACGCGGCCAATCTGATTCTGACCTTCTTCCTGCCGGAGCCTAAGCAGGAGGAGTTGCCGGAGTAAGCTCGAAAATTCTTTTCATCTTCAGAACCGCTGAAAATCGCCGGCAGTTTTCAGAATCGAGCGCCGGCTTGCTTTCACCTTAATCAGGCTTTAGGATTTGCGCGGTCTTGAAGGGCAATCAGACCGAAATCACTTTTAAAATCGCAAGCGCGGGCGTGGCAGTATCATCGCGTACCCCCTTCGTGTACCAGGCCGTGTCCCGTCGCAACTTTAAGGAGTAGAAAGACACCAATGAGGAAATCACTGTCGCTCGTTTTGGCTCTCTTCGCCACCGTTCTCGTTTCATCCGCCTGGCTTGAATCCGCCGCGCAGCCCGCCAAAGGCAAAAGCGCAGGCGGAGGAACCGCCGCCCTCTATACAAAACATTGCGCCAAATGCCACCTTGAAAACGGCAAAGGGCTTGAGAGCCTGAAACCGCCCGATTTCACCGACGCGAAATGGCAAGCCTCGCACACCAACGCGCAAATCGCCAAAGACATTCGAGATGGCAAGGACACAATGCCCGGCTTCAAGGACACGCTTTCAGCCGCGCAGATCAACGCGATGGTCAAACACATTCGCGGTTTCAAGCCGAAGGCCATGAAGAAATAAACCGACGGCCAACTGAAAAAGAGAACGGCGAGTGGGAGGGATTACCCCAACCACTCGCCGTTTTGCCATGCGGCAAATCTCGCCCGGCATTAGCCTCCCTTCGTAGCTGATGGCTTGCGCCGGATCCACGTGAGTTGTTGCCACGGCGCGCGTCCGCCGTGGTTTTTCAGCCACTGTTCCAGCGAGCCGTCGGGCGCGTATTCGCTGGCGATGACGACGTAATCGTCGTAAACGTTCGCTTCGATGATCGGCAGTACGTTGGCGTGGCCGCTGGCTTTGATCCAGATGGCGGCTTCCGCCCGGATCGAATCGAGGTCAATTTCGTCATCGAGCGGAATCTTGAGCGCGACTTCGCGGGCAGCCAGAGCGGTGACGTTCTTCGCCAGCCAGACTTCGCCGAACGCGCCTTTGCCGAGTTTGTTGATGAGTTGGTAGGGGCCGATGCGGTCGTTAGCTTTGGGCATAGGGGGATCGCCTCTCCATTAAGCTGGTTTCGTTGAACAACGCCTTGTCAGGCGACTTTTTCCAGCGCCGACTCATCCGGCGTTTGACTATTGTCGTAGTCGGATATCGCTTCGGACTCAGCTTCCGAGAGAGTCGCTTGACGCGATATTACCGTCAGGCCTCTCTCTTTCTGCAACGCCTGGTAATAGGCGCCTATCGCCGCTACGTCGTAGTCAAATTGCGCGGCGATCTGATCGCGGATGTTGCGAACTTCTTCGATGATTGTGTCGTGCGTCATAAGCTACTCCTACTTGTCGAGTTCGTGTCCAGTCAATTCTCCGCTCAACACGTCCGGCGTGCAAAGGATCGGCGGGTTAAAACCGGCGGCCTGACAAGTTTTCTCGATGCCTCGGCGCTATTGCGCGTTAGCCATGTGTTTGCAATTCCAGGTCAGCAGGTAGTTGATGTGGTGGACAGCAGCGATTGCGATATGAAGAGCGTCTTGCGCGGCTTTAACGGGCAGAGCGTGTTGTTGAATCAACTGACTGCCAAGCGCAATGCCTTCCTGGGAAACATCCAATAACGGAATGCTTGCCAGCGCCGCCAAACGTTTCGCAGCGTAGCCTTGATCGCCGTGCCCTGATTCGTCGAGTACGACCGGGGACGTAAACAAATCAAAATTTCCACGCTTGTCTGCCCACCAATCGGTCGTCAGTTGTTGTCGTGCGGCGGTCAGCAGGTCACGGCTCGGCTTTGCGGCAAGATAGCTGACGATGCTGGTTTCGATATAGACGGATTCTCCTGGCATTTTGAAGCCTCCTGATCTACCGCTGAGATTTCAGACAGCCGCTATGCTACCTCAAGCTCCCGCTCCCTTAAATACTTGATCTTGTCGCGCAGCTCCGCCGCCCGCTCGTATTCAAACTTCCGCGCCGCGTCGCGCATTTCCTGATCCAATCGCGCGAGTGTCTCGGCCAGCTTCTCAGGGCTGTACTCTTCAAAGTCTTCCAGATTGACTGGCACTTTGAAGTAATCGGCTTCATAAGCCGTGACCAGCGTGGCTTCGATCGGTTTGATGATTGATTGCGGCGTGATGCCGTGTTCATCGTTGAAGGCCGTTTGTTTGGCGCGGCGGCGATTGGTTTCGTCTATCGCGCGGCGCATCGAATCGGTCATCTTGTCGGCGTAGAGGATCGCTTTGCCACGGGCGTTGCGCGCGGCGCGGCCGATGGTTTGAATTAACGATTGTTCGCTGCGCAGGAATCCTTCCTTGTCGGCGTCCAGAATCGCCACCAATGAAACCTCCGGCAGATCGAGTCCTTCGCGCAGCAGGTTGATGCCGACCAGCACGTCGAATTCGCCTTTTCTCAAATCCCGCAGAATCTTGATGCGTTCGAGCGTCTCGACCTCCGAGTGCAGATAACGCACGCGGACGCCGAGGTCGCTGTAATAGTCGGTCAAATCTTCGGCCATCTTTTTGGTCAGCGTCGTGACCAGCACGCGCTCGTTTCGTTCGACACGTTCGCGGACTTCGTGCAGCAGGTCGTCAATCTGGCCGCGCACTGGCCGCACTTCGACTTCGGGATCGAGCAAACCGGTCGGGCGGATGATCTGTTCGATCACCACGCCGCCGGATTTCGTCAACTCGTAGGCCGCAGGTGTGGCCGAGACGTAGATCACCTGTCCGACGCGCTGCTCCCACTCCTCAAACTTCAACGGGCGATTGTCCAAAGCCGATGGCAGGCGGAAACCGAAATCAACCAGGTTCTGTTTGCGCGAACGGTCGCCGGTGAACATCGCGCGAATCTGCGGGATTGATTGATGGCTTTCGTCAACCACTATCAGCATGTCTTCGGGAAAATAATCGTAGAGCGTCGGCGG
>JAJVID010000039.1:35223-45957 GCA_022072205.1 Acidobacteriota bacterium | reverse complement strand
CGCAGCCGGTCAATCTCGTCGTTGATTGTCGCCTCTTTTTCGATGTAGGTGTCGGTTGAGGCGACGTAGGCTTCGGGTTGGTAATAATCGTAATAGCTGACGAAGTATTCGACCGCGTTTTCGGGGAAGAAGGTTTTGAACTCCTGATAAAGCTGCGCGGCCAGCGTCTTGTTGTGCGCCATCACCAGCGTCGGACGATTGACGCGCGCGACGACCGACGCGACGGTGAACGTCTTGCCGCTGCCCGTGATGCCGAGCAGGACTTGATGTTTCTCGGCGTCCTGGAGTCCGCGAACGAGCGCGTCAATCGCTTCGGGTTGATCGCCCTGCGGTTGATAATCGGAAACGAGCTTGAAATTCATAGCGTGATCTCACAGTTGATTGTCGTGAATTTTCGGTTGTGGTTGCGAAACGATTGATTATAGGAGGCGGGAATCAGTCTCTCAAATCAACGATCCAGGCTTCGGTCAGATGGCGCGTGATCAAAATCTGGCTGAGGTTGATCCATCCCTTCACGCCATCGAGAATATTTGAATCCGAAGTCACCGCGATCCGATCCGACGAGCGAATGGCTTTATCGGGATTCATCATGGCTTCGACGCTCCACGGCCAGTTATTTTCGGCAGCCATCTCCCTGATTTTTTGCGCCAGTCGCCCGCTGTTTGAAACGGGTTGATCCAATAGCCACACCGCCGAAGCAGGCTCGGCGCCGAGCAGCGTTTCGCTGATCAATCGAATCGCCTGCTCGGTTTCGGCGACCGAACGGTACGAGCCGTGAACGCTGGACATATCGCGGATGCAGCCATCGCGGCAGCGGATCAACACGCCGCCTGAAAGCGCGGCCTCCATCGTGACGATGATGTTGAAGCCGTCTATCAGCAGGTTCTGGTTTTTGATTGATTCGAGAGGCTGAAGGATTCGCTCGCGGTAGTCTTTCTGCCGGTCTGAACACGCGGCTCTGGCGACGGCCAATCGCTGGCGCTCTCTCAGCGCGAAATGGTCGCCGACCAATTTCAGCGATGCCGCCGGAGCGTAATCGTGGCTGAGCAGCCAGGAAAGATCGCGGACGGCCTGCCGCAAAGCTTCGTGATGCTTTGCGGCAAAGAGTTTCCGGTCGGCGGGATGCGCGCCGCGATGTTTCCGGCCATCGCTCATCTTTGCGGCTTCATTTCTTTCTGTCGTGAATGATTGAGACGTAAGCCTGCCACGGCCCGACTTCAATCGCGTATTGTTTCGCCATCGTTCTGGCTATTTGCCCGATGTGATCCAGATCGTGCGCCACCCAGGTGGACAGGAGTTCTTTCAACTTCACTCTGCCCAGCGCGGGATGCTGGCCGGTTTTCTCCAACTCCGCCGCGCCGATTTTCATCTCGCGCAGCGTCACCAGATTCCGCTCGCGCAACGCGGCGAACTCGTCCAGCAATTCACCAGACGTTTTGCCCTTGCTCTCTTCAAACTGCGCGAAGCGGTCGAGCGGATCGAACGGTCGCGCTTCGCCGTGTTCGAGAATGACTCTCGCTCGCATTATCCAGTCAGCCTGCTCGCAGTGGACCAGATGCCCGATGACATCATACGGGTTCCAGGTTTCAGGGCCTTCGTTGCCATTCAGCCAACTTTCGGGCAGGCCATTCAACATCGCTTTCAAAACCGATGGCGTGCGAGACAGCACAGCCGTTGCCTCATCAAGATTGAAATTCATCCTGGTTCTCCGAGAATCCCTGGGTGCGCGCTGGAAGCGGCGCGCACCCAGGTCATTTCAACTCCATCATCCAAATGTTGCCGGTGGTTTCGGCGTATTCGTAAATGATCTGATCGCCGCGCGGCGACCACGCAGGATAACGCACGTAAATGTTCGGCTTCGTGTAATTGGTCACTCGCTTTTGCGTTTTGTTGCCGCGCGAAACCCACCACACGTTCCACAGGCCGTCGCGCAATCCGGCAAAGGCTATCTTGTCGCCGTCGGGCGACCAACTGCCGGGCCAACTCAGCCCGCGATCGAAGGTGAGTTGCGTGGGCGAGCCGCCGCCGCTCGGAACAACCGCAATGTGGCAATCGTCGCCCCGCCGCATTTCAACAGCCAGTTGTTGGCCGTCGGGCGACCAGCAGGGGAAGCCCATCATCTCGCGGTCGAAGGTCAATTGCTTTATCGCTCCATCGTCGAGCGACGCTGTCCAAACGTTGATCGTGCCGCTGGCTCTGGAGTTGAAAGCGAGTTGGCGGCCATTGGGCGACAGCCGCCCCATTCGCACATCCAGATTCTGGCGGCTGATCGGCGTTTGTTTGCCGCTCGTTACGTCAACTTTCAGGAAACGGCTTCCGCGCGCGTCTCTGCGGCTGAGCGCGACCTGATCGCCCTCCGGCAGCCAGCCCAACGCTACGGCTGGTTCTGTGGTGAGTTGCCGGGGATTGGCTCCGTCAGCGTCAACCAGCCAGACTTCGTCGTCGGCTCCCATCCGCCACACGTTGTAAACGATGGTTTTTCCGTCCGGCGAAAAATTGTGATTGTTCTTGCGGTAATTGGTGTCCTGCGTCAACAGCTTAGGCTCGCCCGCCGCCTCGAAAGAATTCGGGACCAACGGCGCCGAGCCGATGTTACTGCTCATCGTCAGCGAACTGTAAGCGACCCGCTTGCCATCCGGCGCAACAGTCATATGCCTGGCCAGCGCCGCGCCGGTGTTGGCGATCTGCATCATCTCGCCTTCGGGCAAACCGTCCGGCGACATACGCTGCCGCCACAAACGGAAGTTGCCTGACGCCGCGCTCAGAAACAGGTATTTACCGTCAGGCGAAAAGACAGGGTCGAATAAATGATTCCTCCCGCCCAGCAACCGCTTCAGCCCATCGCCTTTTGGCGAAACAGACCAGACCTCCGACAGCCCGATGTCATAAGTCACAAAAATAATTCGGCTCCCGTCGGGCGACCAGGTAGCCGCGCCATGTCCCCCTGATGGCGCGCCGATTTTAGTGATCTGTCGTGGCGCTCCACCGCGCGCCGGAACGATCCAGATGGTTGATGGCGGCATCGCGCTGAAAGCAGCCTGATTGAGGTCGGCGGGCGCGTCCGATTGGAAAACCACCCATTCGCCGTCGGGCGACCAGGCAGGGTCGGCGCCGAATTCGGTAAGTTGCGTGGCTACTCCACCGAAGGCTGGAATTATCCAGACGCCGCGATGGTTGCGCGAGTGATAAGCGATCAGCTTGCCGTCGGGTGCCCACGCCGGTTGCAGGTTTTGCGCGCCGTCCGAAGTGATCTGAATCTCTCTGCCGCCGGGCGCTAGTTGCCGAACGAAAATCTCAAAATTGCCGTTGCGGAGCGAACTGTAGGCGATTGCGCCGCCATCGGGCGAGAAGGCGGGGAAGAGGTCTAATCCGGGCGTGGTGGTGATCTGAGTCGTTCTCAGCACGCCGATTTGTCCATCGCCGGCAAACCGGTTTTGAAATCCCCAGGAAAGAATAACGGCCAGCAATAATGCGAAGCCCGCGCCGGTCAGCGCCAATGCGCGCGGCGTGATGCTGCGCCGCGTGGCCGACGCGCTTTCAAATTCGTTGGAAGCGGGCGTGGTCGTAATCAAATGATCCGGGCGTCCATCCGTCAAACCGTTTTCGACCTGCACGTCGGCGATGAAACGGTAGCCGCGCGTTTTGACAGTCTCGATGTACTTCGCCTCTTTGGCGTCATCGCCCAGCGTGCGGCGCAGTTGCGCGATGACGCGGGTCAGCGCGTTCGGCGTGACGAATGTATCCTTCCAGATGGCGTCCAGCAGTTCATCTTTCTCCACCAGCCGTCCGCGATGATTAATTAGAAAGACCAGCACCTCGAACGCCTTCGGTTCGAGCGGTAAGGCGGCGCCGTCGCGCCAGACTTTGAAGGTCTGCGGATCAACCCGCACGTCATCGAATTGGTAGCGCTGCGTTTTTTCGTTCATCACCGACAGATCATCGAAACGCGCCGAAACATCATCGCCTCATCACGACGGCCCGCGCCGCGCGATTTCAGAATCCCCTCGACCGATCAAAACACCGGAAACAGGAGATTTCATGAAGGCGCGAAACAAATCCAAATTTCTGATTCTCATCGCGACGCTCTGCTGCCTTTGCGCGTTTGCGAGCGTGCAAACATTGGCCGCCTCGATTACGCAATTTAAATTGCTCAACGGCTATATGATTGTGATTCCGGTTACAGTCAACGGCGCGGGGCCTTATGAATTTCTGCTCGACACGGGAACGAATACGACGCTCGTCAGCGCGGAGTTCGCGCGCGCGTTGCGGCTGCGCCCGGTTGACCGCGTCGAACTGGTGACGGTGAACGGCGCGCAAGCCGTCCCGCGCGCATGGTTGAATCGCGTGACCGTCGGCGCAAAATCAGCGGCGAACCTTGAAACATTATTCAGCGACCTGCGCGAAATGCGCGCCATCAGGCCGGAGATTTGCGGCGTGCTGGGTATGAATTTTCTGTCGCAGTTCAACTACCTGATCAATTACCGCGAGCGGCGGATCGAGTTTGAAGATGAAGACGAGATGGAAAAGAGTTTGCGCGGCGCGCGTTTGCCGGTGGAGCGCGATGAAGGCCGAGTTCTGATCACCTACGCCGGAAAGGGCTGTTTGCGGCTGGTGTTGGATTCGGGGACTCCGGCGCTGATACTGTTCAACACTGACGCGCGCGTGACGGGATTGAAGTGGGAGCAGGGCGGCTCGCAATTGTTGCGACTCAGCAGCGAACTCGGCAGCGGACTTGCGCGACAGAGACGGCTGCGAAGCTTCGAGATCGGCGGCGCGGAATTTTACGATCTGCCCGTGACTTTGTGGGATGCGAAAGATGGAGGCGCAGACCGTGTCGAAGACGGCTTGCTGCCCACCAGCATTTTCCGGAGCATTTATTTCAACCACCGAAAAAACTTCGTGATGCTCAATCCGAAGTAAAACCCGGGCGCGCGTGGCCTCGCGCGCCCCAGAGTTTTATTTCGGAAATTGCCCGGCGTTCATCCCCGGCACGAGCTTCAACGCGTTCTGGTAATAAACCTTCTTCAAAACTTCGTCGGGCAGATACAGCCCGTACAATCGCCAGAACGCGTGGCGGCGGCGGTAATATTCGATGTAATCGTCGCGCGTCTCCATGACGTGGAAATAGTAGGTGTACTCGCTCGGCTCGTAGATGTCTTTGCCGAACAGGATGCGATCCTGATATTTGATGAAGAAGTCGCGGGCGAAATAAGGCTGTCGTCCGAATTCGGCCAGCACCGCCGCGATGTCAACGTAAGCGTTCGGGTAAGTGTCGAACAACTTGCCGAGCCGCGCCAGATCGTTTCCGTGATAAGCCATGTGGGCAAGAATGAAAGTCGTCTTCGGATGCTTCGCCAGCATGTGGTTGCGTTCGGTCATCAGCGTCTCGAACGTCGGATATTTCTCAGGCGGGCGCGCGCGTCTGGGAAACTGTTTCAACTCCAGCCACCGTTCGTTGTATTTATCTATCGGATCGAAGAACGCCGACGGTTCGGCGATGTGGATCAGCACGGGGATTTTCAGCCGCCCGCACATTTCCCAGATCGGGTCGAAGTTTGGGTCGTCAACTTTGACGCGCTCGCCCGACTTGTATTTCATATCCATCCCGAAACTCTTGAAGACCTTCAAACCCTGCGCGCCGTTCTTCACGTCTTGTTCCAATCGCGCGGCGGCGCGTTTGCCGAAATCGGGTTCGTTCAGATCGTCGAAGCTCAAATTGGCGAAGACGACGAAGCGGTCGGGGTAGCGGCCCTTCATTGCCGCGACGGTCTGTTTCAAACGCTCGCCAGTGCCGCCGCTCAGGTTGACGATGACGCGCAGGTTGATCGAATCCATCTCCTTGATCAGCTTATCAACGTAGCCGGGCGAAAGGTCATTGTGGTGACTGTGAATGTCTATCAGTGGAAATTTTGCGCGCGGGGTTTTGTGTTCGGGCACGACCATCGTTGATTTTGGCTCGTACTCCTCGAAGGTCAACGTCTGAGATTGAGCGAAAGCTGAATTAACAAAAGCGCCAAGCAGCAGCAGCGCTAGCGAAGACGGCAAAAGACGATTCTTGATGTTCATCGTATCCTTCCTGTTGAAGTCGAAATGATTTGATCGCGGCTTTTTATTGCGGCAATAGCGGTTCGATGTCAACTCTGATCGCCAATTAATGCGGCGCCGCATCGCTGAAATATTTTTTTCCCCTTGTGTCGAATCTCGCGAACGTCGTTCGTCTATAGGCCGAAAACGGGGTGAGAAGTACAATTGCGCCCCCACGACTGATGGCCATTGGCCATCAACCACACCAATCCTTAAGGAGAAAACATCTATGCCGCAGTTCATGCTCATTTCTCAGGATTCGATGGAGATTCCCGAAGGCTTCGAGATCACGCCCGAAATCATTCAGGGCATTATTCAGAAATACAACGACTGGGCGGAAGGTTTGCAAAAGTCCGGCCACCTGGTCAGTTTGAACAAGCTGCGTGAGGGGCCGGGAAAGAATATTGTCGGCGTCGGCGCCAGCCAGGTTGTTACTGACGGCCCTTACGCCGAGACCAAAGAGATCATCGGCGGTTACTGGATCATCACCGCCGCCAATTACGACGAAGCCGTCAAACTGGCTTCTACTTGTCCGAGTCTGGAATTCGGCAGCCGCGTCGAAGTCCGCGAGGTCGAAGACCTGTCGTCGTATTCGGGTTGAGAACAATGGCTGAAGTTTTGGACAACACAGCGATGGAGCTTGTGGATCATCTGTTCCGGCATCAAGCCGGACAGATGATCGCCACGCTGACGCGCATTTTCGGCCCGCGTCACATTGATCTTGCCGAAGAGGTCGTGCAGGAGGCTCTCATCAAAGCCTTGCAGCAATGGCCGTATCGTGGCGTCCCCGATAACCCGCTGGCGTGGCTGATCCAGGTTGCGAAGAACCGCGCGCTCGATCTGCTGCGGCGCGAGGCTTCGCTTCGAGAAAAGTCCGAAGAGATCGTTCGCGCATTTGCGGCTCAGGAGGATTTCGCCAACCGGCGAGTCGGGACGAATGAACCGCTGGCGGAGCTATTCGACGACACGTTGGGCATGATCTTCATGGCCTGCCACCCGGCGATCCCGCGCGAAGGCCGCGTGGCGTTGACGCTCAAGACCGTCGGCGGCTTCGGCGTGAGCGAGATTGCGCGGGCCTTTCTGGCCAAAGAGCCGACTATTGCCCAGCGCCTGGTTCGCGCCAAACGTTTGATTCGAGATGAAGGCTTGAGCTTCGATCTGCCGGGCGAGGACGAGATGTCCGCGCGGCTCGATTCGGTTCTCGAAGTTTTGTACCTGCTCTTCAACGAAGGCTACACGGCGCACGCGGGAGAGAATCTGGTTCGCGCCGACCTGGCGCAGGAAGCGATCAGGCTTTGCTCGCTGGTCATCCGGCATCCCGCCACCGATCTGCCGAAATGCCACGCGCTGCTTTCGCTGATGATGTTCCAGGCGGCGCGATTGCCGGCCCGCGTCGGCGAAACCGGTGAACTCTCTCTGCTCTCCGAGCAGGATCGCTCGCTGTGGGATCGCCGGATGATCTATCTGGCTTACAAGCATCTCGACGCCGCAGCCGAAGGCGATGAATTCACCGAATACCATTTGCAGGCGGCCATCGCGGGCTGTCACGCGGCGGCGTCGAGCTACGATCTGACCGATTGGGCGGAGATCGTTCGGCTCTACGACCTGCTCGTCGTGTTGAATCCGTCGCCGGTGGTCGCGCTCAACCGCGCAGTCGCGGTCGCAAAATGGAAAGGCCCCGAAGCGGGCATTCGCGCAATCGAAGAAATCGTCCGCCATCCCGCGATGCAGCATTATTACCTGCTGCCAGCGACGCTCGGCGAATTGTGGCGCGAGATGGGCGACGCGAAAAAGGCGGCGGATTTTTATCGGCAGGCGTTGAACCACCCCTGCTCGGAGCCGGAGCGACGGTTTCTGTCGAAACGGCTCGAAGCCGCGAGCGGGGCTTGAATCAAAGGCGAATTATTCGCCGGATTCGATGGCCAACAGGCTTCAGGAGGCCTATGCTTCGTTCCGCACTGGCGCGCGAGATGTGCTGCCGCGGCCAGCTTACCGTTTATCAACGATTGCTCGGAATTGAACCGGCCCTGACCGGAGCGGTTCCGGCGATTCACAAACCCAAACCAGTAGTACCAAACCTCAAGGAGGCAGACATGAAGAAAATCAACGTGGGACGTGTCCTGCTCGGCGGTTTAGTGGCAGGGTTGGTGTTGAACATCGGCGAGTTTCTGCTCAACGAAGTGGTGTTGGGCGCTGAAATGAAGAAAGAATTTGAGAGGCTCGGCAACCTGCCACAGCCGGGCGGCGATTTCATCGCCAAGGCTGTGGTGATGACTTTCATCCTGGGCATCGTCATCGTCTATTTGTACGCGGCGATCAGAACGCAGTTCGGTCCCGGCGTGAAGACGGCGATTTGCGCAGGATTGTTTGGATGGTTTTTCGTTTACCTTTACACCGGCGTGATATACAGCGCGTTGGGGATAATTGCTATGAAGTCCTTCTGGATCGGACTTGTCTGGGGATTGGTTGAATTTGCGGTCGGCGCTGTGGCTGGAGCCGCGTTGTACAAAGATGCCGAAGCTTGACAACTTGGGGTGGGGCAATTTGCCAAATTGCCCCACCCTTTTTCGGGAGAAAGGAAGGAGATCATGAAATCGAGAGAGGTTCTTTTGTTGGCGTTCTGCCTGTTGGCGCTTGCGCCGCTGGCTCAGGCTCAATCAACAACTCAAGCCGCCGGCCCGAAACAGCAGAGCCAGTCGAAGGCCGAAACCAAGTTGCCTCAGTTCGACAACGAGCAATATCAATTCGGGCTGCTGACGCGCGGGCCGAAATCGGGAGGCGGAGACACGCCCGAAGTTCGGAAGCTTCAGGAAGGCCACATGGCCAACATCAACCGGATGGCGCAAGCAGGCAAGCTCTACGCCGCCGGGCCGATTCTGGACAATGGCGAGTTGCGCGGAATCTTCATCTTTCGCGCCTCGATTGACGAAGCGAAGGCGTTGTCGGCGGATGATCCGATGATCAAGGCCGAAAGGTTGAAAATCGAAATTCTGCCCTGGTTCGGATCGAAGGGCATCGGCGTCCGGGCGATGGAGGAACACAAGAAGAACCCGGATATGAAATGGACGATGACGAAATATCATCTTGTGTTGCTCAAACGCGGATCGCAGGCGGCGCAGCCCGGCGCAGAGGCGCAGAAGCTACAACTCGACCACCTCTGGAACATTCGCCGGATGATGGACGAAGGAAAGATGCTGGCCGCAGGGCCGTTCACGAATAATGGAGAATTGCGTGGGATCTTCGTCTTCAACACCGAATCGGCCGAAGAGGCGAAAGCCTGGGCCGAAGCTGATCCGGCGGTGAAGGCCGGGCGGCTGACGGTCGAGATTCATCCCTGGCTGGTAGCGAAAGAAGTCTGGCCGTAGTCAGGCTGCAAGGCTGAGAAAAGAAGCGCGCGGAACACGCGGAAATAACCGAAACACGCGGAGAGTAAGGAGTCTTTCCGTTTGTTCCGTTGTTTCCGCTTGTTCCGCGTTCTCTTGTGTAACTCAATTTCATTCGCTCGCGTCTGTGGGATTGATTGAGGCTGAAGTATAATCGCGGCTCCACAACGCGGACCGCGCAAACAACCCGACAATCGAATCTGCAGGAGGCGCACGGATGTTGACCCGAACCGTTATCAAATCTTTCACCGTGCTGTTCGCCGGAGGAATCTTCCTGAGCGTCTCGTTGCGCCCGGCGCAGACGGCCTCGCAGCCGCAGGAGCCGTCACGCGAAGGCCTGGAATTTTTCGAGAAGAAGATCAGGCCCGCGCTCGCTGAAAATTGCTACGCCTGCCACAGCGAAAAGAGCAGGAAGCCGCAAGGAGGCCTGCTGCTCGATTCGATTGAAGCGATGCTCAAAGGCGGCGCGTCGGGCCAACCCGCAATCGTTCAGGGCGACGTTGAAAAAAGCCTGCTCATCAAAGCCATTCGCCACACCGACGCCAAACTGCAAATGCCTCCGGTCGGCAAACTGCCCGATCAGACGATCAGGGATTTTGAAGCCTGGGTGAAGATGGGCGCGCCCGCTCCGCGCAATCCGGCGGCAGCCGCATCGAATCATCCTGCGTACAATTTTGAAGAGGCGAAAAAGTTCTGGTCGTTTCAGCCGGTCAAAGATCATCAGCCGCCGAAAGTCAAAAACGAAGCCTGGATCAAATCGCCGGTTGATCGTTTCATCCTGGCTAAACTGGAAGAGAAAGGTCTGAAGCCTGTCGCGGACGCCGACAAACGCGCGCTGATTCGCCGCGCGATTTTCGATTTGACCGGATTGCCGCCGACGCCGGAAGAAGTCGCCGAGTTTTTGAATGACCGGTCGCCGAACGCCTTCGAGAAGGTTGTTGACCGGCTGCTGGCTTCGACGGCTTACGGCGAGAAATGGGGCAGGCATTGGCTGGACGTTGTGCGCTACGCCGACACGGCTGGCGACAATTCGGATTATCCGGTGACCGCCGCTTACCGTTATCGTAACTACGTCATCGAATCGTTCAATAAAGACAAGCCCTACGACCAGTTCATCCGCGAACAGATCGCGGGCGACATTCTCGCTAACGAATCCGAAAAGTCGCGTCAGGAGAAGATCATCGCCACAGGTTATCTGGCGATGTCGCGCCGCTTCGGTTCGCGCAACAAAGAAATGAACCTGACGATTGACGACACGATTGACAAC
>JAJVID010000039.1:17022-35123 GCA_022072205.1 Acidobacteriota bacterium | reverse complement strand
GCCAACGCGCGCATCCACCGCAAAGGCGATCCGAAAAATTTGGGCGATGAAGTTCAGCGCGGCTTTCTGACGATTCTCGGCGGGCAGCAAATTCCGAAAGACCATCGCGGCAGCGGGCGCGAATTTCTGGCCGGATGGATCGCCGACGCCAAGAACCCGCTGACGGCGCGAGTGATGGTCAATCGCATCTGGGAATACCATTTCGGCAAAGGCATCGTGCAAACGCCGAACGATTTCGGAGCGAGAGGCAAGCCGCCGACGCATCCTGAACTGCTCGACTGGCTCACCGCGCGCTTCATCGAAGGCGGATGGTCAATCAAGAAAATGCACAAGCTGATTATGCTCTCGCGCGCGTATCAGCTTGCCAGCAGCGACGATGCGAAGAACTCCGCAATTGACGTGAACAACGATTACCTCTGGCGTTTCAATCGCCGCCGTCTGGAAGCCGAAGAGATTCGTGACGCGATTCTGGCGGTCAGCGGCGCGCTTGATCGCACGATGGGCGGCGGGCATCCGTTCCCGCCCGAACCGACCTGGCGCTTCACGCAGCACACGCAATTCTTCGCCGTCTACGACACCAACCGCCGCAGCGTTTACGTCATGCAGCAGCGATTGAAGAAGCATCCGTTCTTCGAGGTCTTCGACGGAGCGGACACGAACGCGACCACCGACACCCGCGCGCAGAGCGTCACGCCCGTGCAGGCGCTGTTTTTGATGAACAGCCCGTTTATGAGCGAACAGTCTGATCAATTCGCCGTGCGCGTCGGGATGGCTTACGACACGCTTCGTGAGAGAATTGATTACGCCTTTCGGCTGGCTTACGGGCGCGCGGCGACATTGCCTGAGATTCGTGAAGCGCAGAGCTATTTGCGGCGGACGCGCGCCGAGTTGACGGCAATCGGCGCGCCGGTTGAGCAGTTGAATCGGAAATCGCTGGCCAGTTATCTGCGCGTGACGCTGAGCAGCAATGAATTTTTGTATGTGGATTGATGAGTTATGAAACAAGGCAGAATTCCAGGCATTAACACCAGGAAAAGAATCAGGGGAGACAAGACGATCAGGCGAAAGATTTTCGATTTGTGCGAGCAAATTGTTCGCGCTTGCAGCCCGCAGAAGATCATTCTTTTCGGTTCATACGCCTATGGCCAGCCTAATGAGGATTCCGATGTTGATTTGTTGGTGATCATGCCATTTAAGTGTAGCCCCCATCAGCAAGCATTCAATATCAGGATGAAGATCACTCCCCCCATGCCAATGGATTTGCTGGTCAGAACGCCTGAACACGTTGAAGAGCGAATCCGGATGGGTGATTTCTTCATGCAGGAGATTACCGAACAGGGAAAGGTTCTTTATGAAGCCGATTACGCGGGAGTGGGTAAATAAAGCTGAAGAGGACTGGGAGGCGGCGCGAACTTTAGCTCGTAAGCGTAAGAATCCTGCCCATAACGCAGTCTGTTTTCACGCGCAACAATCGGCTGAGAAATACCTGAAAGCCCGATTGGAGGAGGCCAACATCCAGATTGTCAAAACCCATGACTTGGAGGCGTTGTTATACTTGGCGTTGCCCGTCGAGTCAGGCTGGAATGTGTTGCTGGCTGAGCTAAAGTTTCTGAGCGATTTTGCTGTTGACTATCGCTATCCTGGCGCAGCGGCAACTAAGGCTGATGCTCAAGAAGCGATCAGGGCCTGCCGACATGTTCGCAAAGTCATTCGCACATCATTCGGACTGCCTGTTTGAAAGCGAGGAAGAAAATGATTCAAGACGATTGTAATTTTTCACGCCGCCGGATGATCCGCTCGCTCTTCAGCGGCTCGATCCTGATGCCCGCGGTCATTTCGCAATTGTTGGCCAATGACGGGCGAGCCGCTGAGCTTGGCCCGGACAATCCGCTCGCGCCCAAGCAACCGCATTTTCCGGCGAAGGCCAAACACGTGATCTTCATCTACCTGCCCGGCGGTTGTTCGCACGTTGATTCGTTCGATTACAAGCCGAGGCTGATTGATGATGCGAAGAACGGTCGGTTGTATCAGGGCAAGCGCAAACTCGGGCTTCCGCTGTGGGAATTCAAGCCGCGCGGCAAGAGCGGCATCTATACCAGCGATCTTTTCCCGCACATCGGCGAGGCGATTGACGACATTTGCGTGATCAATTCTTTGCGCAACGATCACAACGACCATTTTCAGGCGACGCTCGGCATTCACACCGGCTCGGTCACGTTCAAACGTCCGAGCATCGGATCGTGGGTCAGCTACGGACTCGGAACCGAGAATCAAAATTTGCCATCGTTCGTGGCTCTCGCGCCGCAACTGCCTTATACCGGCGCGCAGGTTTGGGATTCCGATTTTCTGCCCGCCGCGCATCAGGGCACGCGCGTTGTGGCGGGCGAAGAGCCTGTGCCGAATCTCAATCGCCGTTCGCCCTCGCCGAAGATTCAAGAGGACGAGTTGAGCTTGCTCGAACGTTTCAACCGGCGACATTTGAAAACGCGCCAGGCCGATCCGCAGCTTGAAGGGCGCATCAAGTCTTACGAAACCGCATTCGGCATGCAGCAGGCGATGCCCGAAGTTTTGGATCTGTCGAAAGAGACCGACGCGACGTTGAAACTTTACGGCCTTGAGAGCGGGCAGACCACCGGCTTTGGTTGGCAGGCGATTGTCGCGCGCCGGATGGTCGAACGCGGAGTGCGGTTCATCGAATTGATTGACGTCGGCGCGTCGAAGAACTGGGACGCGCACGGCGATATGAAGACGCACGAACCGCTGGCGCGCAACATTGACAAGCCCATCGCCGGTTTGATCCGCGATTTGAAATCGCGCGGCTTGCTCGATCAAACGCTGGTCGTATGGACGACTGAGTTCGGACGCTCGCCGACGCAGGAAGGCGAATACGGACGCGGCCATTTCGCCAACGCGTTTTCATCGTGGTTGGCGGGCGGCGGAGTCAAAGGCGGAATGGTTTACGGCAAGACCGATGATTACGGGATGAAAGTGGCTGAGAACGAATGCCACATTCACGACTTCCACGCGACGATTTTGCATCTGTTGGGACTCGATCACACGCGGCTGACGTTCAGGCACGGCGGGCGCGACTACCGTCTGACCGACGTGCATGGCAACGTGGTCAAAGCGATTCTGGCCTGATTGAAGACCAGCGTGGCTGCAAATTGTGAGGCAGAAAACAGAGAGTACGGAAAAGACGGAAATAACGGAACAAACGGAAAAAAGACTGGAAGGCCTCTGAGAATTTCCGTTTGTTCTGTTATTTCCGTCTTTTCCGTACTCTCTCTTATTTCATCTGTCCCGCGCCCCACTTGATCGAATTGGCGATCATCGTCTGATACCAATCAGTCGCCCACACGTCCGGGCGATGGCCCATTGCGTTGTACATCACCTTGCCTTTGCCGTAATCGCGCCACCAGACGAGCGGGAAATCTTTGGCTTCGACGCCGGGCCGCGTCATATCGGTCTTGGATTGATCCAGGCTGACCAGCACGTGAGCCTTGTCGCGCCCGATGAAATCCCTGATCTGATAAATCTCTTCCTTCATTGACCAGCCGTCCGGCAAATGGCGCGTGGCGGGATGCGACTTGTCTTCGGTCTTGATCGTCACTTGAATGTTTTCGGTCCAGGGATGTTTGTTGAAATAACCGCCGATCATCTGGCCGTATTCGGGCCATTTGTAAAACGTGTCAGTCGCGCTGTGAATGCCCAGAAAGAATTTGCCTGACTTGATCCAGTTGAGCAGCGCGGCTTTTTGCGCGTCGGAAAGCGGCAACTCGCCGGTCGTGTAGAAAACAATCACGTCCAGGTTCTTCAGATTCTCCGGCGTCAATTTGCTTTCGGCCATCTGCGTGATAGTCACGTCGAAGCCGTTCTTCGCGCCCAACCGCTCCATGATCTCTTCGGACAGGTGCAGCGACTGGTGGCGGAAGCCTTTCGATTCGGTGACATAAAGCAGTCGCAGTTTGCGCTGGGCGCTGGTTGTCTCGGTCAGCAAACGCGCGCACAAACCGAAGAGGCACGCTGTTATGAAAAGTGAAAGCAGCAGGATTCTTTTTTGACGGTTGCGCATAATCTCCTCAGTGAACTAAGCGCCAGGAGCCATCGTAGAGCGAGTCACTCCCGGCGCCTCGAAGTTTCAACTATGATCTATAAGCTTCCCGGCCCACACCCTGCACCGGGATGCCCTGCGACGCAAGCACTTCGTTTTGCAGCGCGTGCATGCACGCCGCCGCCTCGTCAATTCTGCGCGTGAAGGCGATTGAGCCTTGCAGGATCGGTTTCAATTTCTCTTTGTCCTGAATGCGCGCCTTCGGGTATTCGTGCTCGACAATCAGGTAGGTGTTTTCAACATCGAGCTGCAACAACTCGCGCGCGGCCAGTTGATGATCCAGCCAATCAACCGTGCGGTTTTGCAGATAAGCCAGCGGGTCGTGCTTCGCCGTGCCGGGCAGTTCGTGTTCGCACAACACGACCTGCTTTTTCCATGCGTTGAGCTGTTCAGCCGGATTGTCGGAAGGCTTGCCGTTGACCATATCGCCGCGATCCATCGTCTGTCCGCCGTAACCCCACGCCGACACACCGCGCGAATCAATCACCTGGCCTTTGACGTGGAAGCCGCCGATCAGGAAGTTGTAGCCTTCGTCTTTGAGATATTGAAACAGCGAGCGCGTGTCCTGTCCCATCAGGATCGCATGCGACGGGTCGTAATGAATTCTGAACTGATCGCCGACTCCATGCTTTTCGCAGATGCGGTGCAGCGCGATCCACGGCCCCGGCGCGTAGGCGATGTTGTTGTGCCAGTTGTCGCCGGGAACCCAGCCGGGCATCGGGCATTGCTCGATGCGATAAACCAGCCCGCGCTCTTTGGCTGCTTTGAGCAGCGGGATGAACCATTGCTCGAAATCGAGCAGGTTCTGATCAAGGTTCGTTTGCTGATTGCGCCCGACGAAGCCGCAGACCGCCGAGACGTTGAGTTCGACCGCCGCATCCATTGCGCGCAGCATGAAATCGTGCTTCTTTTTCCGAAGCTGCGGGTCGTGATGAAGCATGTTGTCGAAATAACCGACTTCGGAAATGCCCATCTTGAATTCCTGCAAACAGGCGCGAACGCGCTTCCCGCGGTCTTTCGTGAACGGCTGACGCAGGTCGAGGTGATTGGCCGTCGGATCGAGCATGGCTTCCGCCGGGATGTCTGATTCGGACGGATGCAGCGCGGAGCCTAGTTGAATGTAGTTGACTCCGAGTTCGCTGGCGAACCGCACCCACTCTTCAATCGCCAGATCAGGATCGGGATCGCGCTTCTCGCGCGGCGTCAGTTCCTGCAACGCGGCGGTCAGCACGCCGACTTTCATGAATTTCGGCTCGAAAGGTTTGACGGACATGGTTGGTCTCCTTCTTCGGAAAGATTTGGATCAACGGACGATGGCGTCCGGGATCACGATAATTTTTGATATTGTGACGATGAACATCGCTCGATGGCAAAGCAGAGAAGGGAATGAGCCATCGCGCCGCATACTGCCTGACGCTCCGGGACGTGTCAAGGTTTGGTTTGACCAGCTTGTGAGGCTGGCCTGTGGCCTCGCTTGATGCTATTTTGCGCGACGTTATTCGCGCCATTTCACTTTTCATCAGTTGGAGGTTTGCTCGGATGAGGAAAAAGATTCTCGTCGCCGCAGGAGTTATTGCGCTCGTTGCGCTCGCCGCGTTCTTCTTTTTCGTTCCCGGTTACGTGGGCCGGCAGATGAACGTCACAATCAATCCATCGTCTGACTCGGCGCCTTACGCCGCGTCGGAACAGGCCAGAGAGTTGCACCGGAAGCTGTTGGTCGCCGACCTGCATGCCGACACGCTGATGTGGAACCGCGATTTGTTGGAGCGGGGAAGCTGGGGGCACGTTGACTTGCCGCGTTTGATCGAAGGCAACGTCGCCGTGCAGGCTTTCACCGTCGTCACCAAAACGCCGCGCGGCATGAACATAGAAGCCAACAGCGGCGACACCGACAACATCACGCTGCTGGCGATTGCCGAACGCTGGCCGGTCTCGACCTGGTCGAACCTGACCGAACGCGCGTTGTATCAGGCTAGGCGCTTACAGGAAGCGGCGGCGCGCTCGAACGGCAAGCTCACGATCCTCAGAACACGCCAGGATGTATCGAGCTTCCTCGAACGCCGCAAAGCGGAGCAGGGAATTGTCGCGGGTTTTCTGGGCATCGAAGGCGCGCAGGCGTTGTCGGGCGACGTGAACAATCTCGACCGTTTGTACGACGCTGATTTTCGGATGATCGGTATGGCTCATTTCTTCGACAACGAGATGGCCGGGTCGGCGCACGGCGTCGAGAAGCACGGGTTGACGGACAAAGGCCGGGAACTGGTGAAGCGGATGGAAGCGAAAGGCGTCTTCGTTGATCTGGCGCACGCCGCGCCGAAAGTGATTGACGACGTGCTGGCGATGGCCACGCGGCCCGTGATCGTTTCGCACACCGGCGTGAAAGGAACGTGTAACAACACGCGCAACCTGAGCGACGATCAACTCAGAGCCATCGGGCGGAATGGCGGGGTCGTCGGCATCGGCTTCTGGGACACGGCCACCTGCGGGCGCGACGCGGCGGCGATTGCGAAGGCCATTCGTCACGCGGTCGGCGTGATGGGCGTTGATTACGTCGCGCTCGGATCGGATTACGACGGCGCGATTACGGCCCCGTTCGACACGACAGGCGTGGTTCAAATCACCGACGCGTTGTTGAAGGAAGGATTCAGGGAGGACGAGATCAGAAAAGTTATGGGCGAAAACGTCATCCGCGCGTTGCAATCTTATCTGCCCTGATCGCGCGTTACTTCCAATCACCTTGAATAACGAAAGCCGACCAGAAGAAGGGCGAGGCCCATCGCTTCTGCTTTGCCAATTCAAGCTGCGCCGCGCGCAAGGCCGCCGCCGGTCGCAAACCGTTTTTGAGCATGCCCTGATAAAACCGCTTCATCAGTTCCGCCGTCGCCAGGTCGTCCACTTGCCAGAGGCTCGCCACCACGCGCGGCGCGCCCGCGTACATAAAGCCTCGCGTCAATCCGACCAGCCCTTCGCCTCTGACTTCTCGACCGAGCGCCGTCTGGCAGGCGCTTAGCGTGACGACATCAGCCGACAGCCGCAGGTTGAAAATTTCATGCAGCCGCAGAAAGCCGTCCTGCGGTTTGCCGTTTTCGTCAATCAACGAGAAGACCAGACCGGACAATTCCGGGTATTCGCCGTTGAGCAAACCGTGCGTGGCGAAATGGACGATGCGGTAGCGGCTGAGCTCTTCGCTTGTCGCCGTCGCGCGATTAGCTCGAAAGCCGGTCGCTTTCAAAACCTGTCCCGCGGGCGCGAGCGCGGCGATGGCCTCAGCCTCTTCGCGCGAGAACGGCAATCGCGTCAATTCGGCGCGGGCGGCGCGGCCAGTCGAGACATCAAAAGATCGCACGGCCCTTTGCAGGTTTGCGGCAATGGCGACGGGCGCCGGCTGCGCGTGCGTATCGCCTGCGCCAGTTGTCTTTTTCCCGCGAGCCAGCGCGACGCGCGGATCGTTCGCCTCGAAGACCGGGTCGGCCAACACGGCGACAGACTTTTCCGCCGCTTGCCTGCCTGCCATTTCGTTACGGATCACCGCGAGCGATGACGCCGAAGGCAGATTGATCACCTCGTGCGCGGCGATCAGCGGCTGGTAGTTTGCTGTCCTTGCCGCAGGGTCTGGCAACGCCGCGAATGGAATGTATTCGAGCGTGCCTGAAGCAACGATGACCAACCGCTTGTTTCCCAACCGTGACGCGACCGGGCCGAGCAGCGTCCGGCTGAGCGCGGCGGCCTGAGTTTTAAATTCGGCTTCGGCTGACGCGACGCGCGCTCGTTGCCGCGCTTCGGTCAGGCCGGATTTCGGCTGGCGCGCGGTCAGCAGTTCATAAACCTTCCGCGCCGCCGATTCGATTTCGGTTCGCGGCGGGAGTTCGTGCGCGATGAGCGATTGCCGCGAAACCAGCCACAGGTAGCTGCGTTTTTCGCCGAGCGCGTATTCGAGCAGCAGCGTGTCGTCGTCGAGCAAATGGCTTTGTATTTCGGCGGCGGAGAGTGGCTGCGGCTGAGTCAGCGCGGCGTAACGCGGGCTGGTTTGCCGGATTTCCGCCTGAATCTTCCGATACTCTTCTGTCAGATCGCCGATCTCTTTCCTGGCGGCGTTCTTTTGCGCGTCGGCGGCTTTGCTGCCGAGAATCCTGGTCACGCTGTCGAGCTTGGTGGTGAGGCGGTTCTTGAGGCTGCGTTCACGTTCCAGTAGCGCGGCGCTCACGCCCTGGCGAATGTCGCCGCGCGCTTCGTTGAGCAATTCCAGCAGACTGCGCGCGCGCGCCTGCTCGCTGATTTTGAACGCGGCCTGAGCGTGTCCGGCCTGCGGCTCAATCGCGTGCAGGCGCATCAGGACGTCGGTGTTGAGTTCATAGTAATCGGCCACGGTGGCCAGGAATGAGGAACGCGTCTCCTGACTGTTTACGTTGGCCCGAAGGAATTCCAGCAGGACAATTGCCTGTTCAATGGCGGATCGCGCGGCGGCCAGGTTCCCCTGTTCGCGCTCGATCCAGGCGATGTTCTTCAAAACGGCGGCCTGAGCCAATTGATCGCCGACGGCTTGCAACAGCGGCAGGGCTTGCCGATGATGAGCCAATGCCTGCGGCAGATTGCCGAGCTTGCGATAGGTCGCGCCCATGTTGTCGAGCGTCAAAGCGCTGCGATGCGCGTCTTCAGCCGCCTGCAACAGTGACAGGGCCTGGGCGTGATATTCCAACGCCTTTTGCGCGTCGCCCATCTCCCGGCGCGCGACGCCTATGTTGTTGAGCGTGATCGCCTCGCCGCGTTTGTCGCCGAGCGCGCGCCGCAGCGATAAAGCCTGATTGAAATGTTCCAGCGCCGCTTGAAAGTCGCGGGCGGCGCGATAGAGCACACCGAGGTTGTCGAGCGCAATCCCTTCGACCCGCTTATCGCCCGCCGCGCGCAACAGCGGCAGCGCCTGCCGCAAAGCGTCTTTGGCCTTGTCCGCCTCTCCCAAATGACGGTAGAGCGTGCCGAGGTTGTTGAGCGTCACACCGGCGCTGCCGTTGTCGCCGAGGGGTCGAAAGAGCGAGAGCGCCTGCTGTAAATAGTCCGACGCCTGCTGCAATTGACCGAGCGTGTGATGCACGCTGCCCAGCGAGGCGAGCAGTTTGGCTTCTCCGCCTTTGTCTTGCGCCGCCCGCATCAGCGGCAACGCCTGTTTCAGGCTATCGGCGGCCTGGGCCGTCTGCCCCAACTGCGCGTAAGCTACCGCCAAATTACCGAGCAGCGCGGCCTTTGCCTGATAGGTTCGTGGATTGTCCGCTGTCTGCCGCTGTAATTCCCAGGCTTGTTTGAGATATTCCACCGCGCTCCGCGAATCGCCGCGCGTCAGGCTGATGATGCCCAGGAAGTTGAGGGCATTGCCTTCGCCCGCCGGGTCATCGGCGCGATGGAAAAGCGCGCGGGCTTCTTCCATCTGTTTCAGCGCCGCCTCGAATTTGTCTCTGGCGCCTTGCGCCATCAATCGCATTCCTTCTTCCAACCTGCGTTGCCCGGCGACTTCATCTCGATCACGCTGCGTGGCCGCTCGCAACTCGGCCACCCGCGCTTCGTAACGTCCGGCGGGCGCGTCCGCTGCGCGCGCGCTGATGGTCAACCGGTAAATGCCCGCCGTCTCCGCCACCAGCGCCGCGGTCTCGACGCTTTGCCCGGCCCCCGGCCCGTCGCTTTCCAACAGTTGGCGCCCATCCGGCCCCGCCACGCTCAGCGTCACATCAATCCCGCGCTGCGCCACGTTGAGTTGCAGATATTGCCCGGCGGAAAGTGTGATTTGGTAATGGTGCGTCTGGCCGCCTGTCAATTCGCGCTCGACGGGAGCGCCGGGCGCCAGCGTGCGGATTTCATCGGACTGGAAATTGATCAGCGCCTGTGCGGCGCCGGGAAACAGGAGCAGAGCCGGAACAAACAGAGCCAGCCATTTTCGTGAGTACATCAGGCCCTCCGAGCCAGCGATTGAGCAAATAGGTTTTTGGGGGGAGGGCTTATTCTATGCCGCGCTGAGAATGCGGCAAAGGCTGATTGAATGGATATGATTGGCCGGCTTGCTGCTTTTATTCCGTCGCCACGGGATTATTGACGGCTTTCTTTCTGCGTCGCCTTATGAACGCCCACGTTGCAAGAAGCCCAATCACGGCGGTCGCAACAGCGAGATGTTCGCCCATGATGTAAAACCAGTTCGCCCACGGCGCGCCGGGCCGCGTCCCTGCAATGCGGGCGGAGCGCGGGTCGTCTTCCGGCCAGGTGATCTGCGCCACGCCACCCTCTGTAAGATTGGGCGCGCCGGCGGCTTCGATTACATCCACGACTTCAACCGGCTCTGTTCTACCCTCCGGCGTGAAGCTGAACCATACGGCGTCATAAGGCCAGGGCAATTCGTCATAACCCTGCTCGGTTGAATAATGATCAACCCGCGTCACCGTCTTCACTGTGGCCGTCGCTTGCCGCCACGGGCCGCGCGGCTGCTTCGGAAGGAGCCGCGTGATGAGCGAGAAAGTCGAATGCTCTTTCAACCGCCCAAATCTGAAGATGGGAGGAATCTCCACCACACGCAATTCCACTGTCTGCCCGACGCGCAGCGAGTCATACGCGGCCGCATCGAGACTTAGCCAAATGTGCGGAGTCAACGACTGGTTGCGCTCCGCGTGTCCGAACTGCGCCGACAGTTTGCGCGACCATCTGCCGTCGTAATTAACCCTGATGGCCTCGCTTTTATTGATCACCGTGGCTGGCCGAATCTCTCCGGCTGTGTCGAGGTAGAGCGAAACGGCGACCGGCGCGGCGATCAACAGCGCCACCGGCAGCCACGGCGAGATCAATCTGCGCCCGACGATGCGATTGACCAGATGCGGCAGCCACAGCAATAAAGGCGCGGCGAATATCACGCCCAGCAACAGTAAAATGCCCCCTTCGAAATTCACCGCGTTTCTCCTTCAGCGGATGTTGATCGTGACCGCGTTGGCCGACCGGTTGTCAGCCGTGAGCGACACGCTGACTTCGCCCTTTCCGGCCAGGCTGCGCGGCACTCGCACGTTTGCCTGATCCAGCCCGGCGAAGCCTGGCGCGGCGCCGGCAAATAATACTTCAGACTCTTCGCCGCCGATGCTCACCACGATGGGCGATGTTATATCGGGCGACCGGAAGCCGGAGCCGAACAGAATCAGGAAAACCTGGTCGCCCGTCGGCCCCAGGTCAATCGGCGCAGGCACGAACCGTTGCAGCGTTTGATCGAAACGCGCCACCGGTTCGAGGGTCTGCGTTTCGCCGCGCACGCGCAACACGACGGCGGCGGGGACGCCTTGCCCGCTGGCGTTGGCCGTGAACAGCCCGGGCGACGCGGCGACGACGGGAATCTCGCCAGCGGCGGCAACCGTGGCGCCGTTGTACACGGCGATTCCGGCGACGCCGACGCTGGTACCGGCTGGGACTTGATAGTTGATCTGCCCCGGCGAGACGAAGAAGAGCGGGGCGTCGCGCTCCACGCCCGCAGCGTCTTTGACCTTCACCGTCACGCCCGCGAGCGTTGTGGGCAGAGGCTGGGACGTGGCCGCCGCCGTGCTGTTGGCCAGATTCTCGCCGAATGCCGCCGCGATTGATTCGACCGCCAGTTCGCCGTTGTAGCTGGCGGCTGAGACTGCGGCCAGCGTTTGATTGAACGCGCCTTGTCGCGGATTGATGATGACGCCGCCAAGCGGCGCGCGCAGCGTCATCGGCTTATTGAACAATCTCGCATCCGTGTACGTGCCCGGTTGAATCCACAAAGTTCCACGCGGGGGTGTCGCGGTTACGCCGGTTGAAAGGTTTTTATAGGGAAATAGAAAACTGCCGTTTTCCTTGAACGGGAAAGTCAACTTGACGTCCGCGTAAACGAAGCGGAAGTCGCCGCGCGAATAAAGGAATGACAAGGTCATGCGGTCGAGGTAGCTAAGGCGGGCGCGCTGGCCGATAGCGCCTTGCCATTGCGTCCTGTACGGTTCATTCACCCGGATAGTGATGCCGCCATCGGGAAACGCCGGGCTGGTCGTTGGACAATTGGGGTTGTTTGAAAAAGCGCACTGCCCGTAATGCATCACCGAATCGAAGTCATAGTAGCCATAGGCAATGGCATCGGTTTCAATTGGGAAATTCCCTTTGTAGATGTTGCCCATGCATCCGCCCTGCACGTTTTTGCAGAAATCTTTGATGTTCACATAGGTGTCGCGATCCGATCTCTGGTGTTCGTGGAAGACGCCGAGGGCGTGCATCAGCTCATGCGCGATGACGAACTGAGAACCGGTTCCCGTCCAACTCACAATGTTGAGAATCTGCCTGTCGCCTTGTCTGCCCACCGGAGAGTTGTTGGCGGCTGCGCTCTGGCAGGCGTTATTCGGGCCGGCGGTTGTGTCGTTGCTCGAATCGCGGATGAGAATGTGATCGCCGCCGCGGCAATCGTTGTTCTGGCACTGCTTGAAATCCACGTTCGCCCCGGAAGCCGCCTTCACTTCATTTATAACCATTCTCATGGCGTTGATCATGATTGCTTGATTGGCGGCGGAAACGCAGCCGCTCGGCATCGCTCCGGCGCAAGTGGAAGTCGCCGCGCAAAAGTCCTCGAACCTGAAAAAGACGATTCCGTTTGGCCAGAGCTTGAGATTGAACAAGGCTTGAGGCGCGTTCGGCTCCGTTCGCCCCTGGCTCCGCATCGCGTTGACGACTGCAATCGGCATTTGGATGTCGCCCTCAACGATGGTGTAGCCGTCGGGGACGCCGGGGATTTTATCCACGGCTCGCTGTCCTGCTTGCTGCGCGTGCGCCAGATTCGCAATCGCAGCGCAGACACAGAACAAAAGACCGAGTGGCATTATTTGCCTGAAAGCGGATCGCTTTGTTTTTTTCATGGTATTCCCCCTTTCTTACCGAAGTTTTTCTACTGCAACGTGACGAGAACGAGTACCAGCCCTTTGCCGCGCTTCAACCCGGTCATCGCCTTGCCGATGATCGCGCCCTGCGCCCGCGCCGGGTTCGTGACCTTCATCGCGTGGCCCGGCGTTGCCGAAGTCGTCAGCAAATCGCCCGGCCTGATCGCGCCGCGCGTCGCGTCAACCCAAACGTAAACGCGCCCGGTCAACGCCACCGGATGTTTGCCGTCGGCCAGCGTGCCCGCTTGTCCCATCATCATTCCAGGCTCGACGCCGCCCGCGCCGCTGATGACGCCCGCCACGCGGCGGTCGTAAGCGCGGTTGCTGAGCGTCAGCTTGCCCGGATTTTTCGGATCAATCGCAACGACCATGCCCGGTTGGATTTGCGCCTCGCCGTTGCTGGTCGAATCACTCGCCGCCAGCACATCGAATTTTTCGGAAAGGTCCGCGCCGCCCGTGATCTGCAGGGCTTTCACCGTGACCAGGAGGCTTTTGCCGTCTATCTGTAGCCCCGGCTTATTCGCCGTGACGTTGTAAACACCAAACTGGTCCGCGATGCCGAAAAGTCCGCTTTCGACCGTCCACATATACCGGGTTGGGCCGATACTGTTTTCCAGACTCAAAACCGCCCGGTCGGGGCCGCTCGTGATCCTCGTTTCGGCGAGGCCCGGCGTCTGAACGTGCAGCTTGCTCAGCGGAGTGGTTGTCCCGACGCCGACGCCGCCTACGGTATTGATGGCTATTCCATTCGTCGAACTCGGAATGGCGTTGGGTGGGCCGGCGACCAATTTCAGCGTGACCCCGTCAAACCTGATATCGGCGCGAGCGGGGCCTGTGATGGACATGCCTGTCTCGGCATTGGGCGTGCCGAAATTTATAGCTCCCCCGGTTCCGCCCGGAGTCACGAGAGCCGTGCCCTCGACGTGCAATTTGGCCAATGGGTTGAACGTGCCGATGCCTACATTGCCGTTGTAAAACGGGCCGGGGCCGGAGCTTGGAAATGGATTGAGGATGACGTGGTTATTGGCGCGCTGGCCGAGGCTCTGGATGACCACCGAATTTGTCGGCGACTGCAGGTCTACTTCCGTCCCGGATTGAATGTTTAGCACTTTGCCCGCGTTTTCATAGCGTATGGCCGCGCCGTTGACATGCAATTTTGCCAGAGGGTTGATCGTGCCGACGCCGATGTTGCCGGAATCATTGATCATCAGGTCGTAAATAGCCGGGCTTGTTATCGCGCCGGGATCGCTGGCGGAGCGGAAGAAGAACATCCCGCTGCCGGAGTGGCCAATGCCGGCTCGCTGGTTGGCGGTGTTGTTCATTTGCCAGGCGATGGCGGAACCCGTTTCAAGCTCGATAGCGCCTTTCCATCCGTTGCTCGTCCAACGCGGGATCGCGGCGCCGCCGAGGCTCAAGAGGTGCTTCGGACTGGCCACGCCGATGCCGATATTGCCGTTCTGCTCGGTGATGACTGAATCGCCGAGTTCGTTATTTGCTCCCGTGAATTTGGCGATGCGCCCGGCAATGCTGGCCGCGAGATTGTTGATGGCGGTTTGCGGCGCCGTCTCTGTCGCGACTTCACGGTCGTTCGCGGCGCGCTCCGAAGTTTCCGCGCGCCGCTCGATTGAGCGTCCGCCGCCGAGAGCGGTTCCGGCCACCGTCGCGGTTTCGTCGCGAGCCAGAGTCAACTCCGCGCCGACCCCGTTGTCGTTCTGGCTCGTGATCCAGAGTTTGTCGGCTCCGTCGCGCTCTTTGGCGCGATCAACGATGAAATGACCGCGCTGCGTGCGAGCTTCCGTCGTCCCCATCGGTTTGATCGAGAACGTGTAGGCGTAAAGTCCGCTCGTGAGCTGCTCGCCGTTCGCGTTCTGCAACGGCCAGTTGATCGTGTTGACCGTGGCCGGGCCGCTGTCGAAGACCGCTTCGCCCGCCTGATTGAAGACCTGAAGCCGCATCTCCTCGATAGGCTTGTGAGTGGTGAAGCGCACTTGTTGCCGTTCGATAATGATCGTCACGTCCGGCGAGATTTTCGCCGGCGATTTGCCGTCCTGCGCCGCGACGGGCGGCAGGAGCATCAACACGCAGATCAAAATTGCCAGGAACTGTTTCGCTGAACGCATATCATTTCCTCCTCGATGACAAAATCGTTTATGACGAACCGTCCCCGAATCCGAAGACGGCGATCCTTTCGCTCTCACCCTCATCTGGCGTTCAGCGCAAAAGCATGTCGCGGATTTTTTTGGCGATGATTAAAAAAGAGGGAAGGCTGGCGGTGGCTTGCTGGTCGTGGCTTTCTATTTGACCACGCGGAAGAAGTACCGGTTGACCTCTTCGGCGGCGCCAGCCGAATTGACGCCGGAGAGAGTCAGGATGTAATCGCCGGCGGGGAGTTTTGTCGCGGGCGCTTTGACGGCGACCGTCGCGCTGGCGCGCGGTTTTATGTTTCGCTGGCTGAAGACTTCGCCGCCATCAACGGCGCGAATCACGGCCTGGTAAAACGGATAATCGTCAGCTTCCAGCCGCATTCGCAATTCGACATGATCGGCGTCGCGCGGGATTTTCATGCTTTGCGGCTCTGAGCCTCCGCGCAGCAGACTTGCGGTGAGCAGGAATGAGAAGATGGCCGGTCGCGGCGTCTCGCGCTCGCGCAATCGTTCAAGCTCGGCGGCCAGTTGATGGTTCCGTTGGCGCCCGGTGGCTATCTGTTCAGCCAATTCTCGCTCGCGCTCCTGTGTGGCGGCGCGTTCGGCCAGTCGTTCGGAACGCATCGCCGCGAGTTGATCTTGCAGCCGCGACCTTTCGCTCAGGAACCACACGCCGCCAGCCACGACCAGCAACAACGCCGCCAACGACAAGCCCCAGGCGAGTTGCGGCCCGCGAAGCGTCGCCATCAACCAATCGCGCCACGAAGAGGTCGTCTCATCCGCAGGTTCTTGATCCGCGGCTTCGAGCAGCATCCTGGCAAAAGCGACGCGCTCGCGATGGCGCGGCGAGGCGAGGTAATGACCTTCAAATCTCTCGCGTTCTTTGCGCGAGAGCATGCCGCGCGCGTAATCGTCAACCAGTTGGTTCTCGACCGCCCACACTTCGTCCAGCCTCACGCTGTCGGAGAAGTATTGTTCTTCGAGCGCCGATTGCTCGGACTCAGGCAGATCGCCGAGTAGATAACGGCGCATCAGCTTCTCCTGATTGTCAGCCTTCGTCGTCATTTTTGATCTCGCGGAGTGTCGAATGGATCACGCTTTCACCTTCTACTGGCGAAAAGTCCAATTTCATGCCGGTCGAAAATCATTTTTTTTGAGACGCCGAGTGACGCACTCTTCCAGCTTGTCGCGGATGCGTTGAGCGCGGCTGCGCAGCGCGTTCAGCGGAATGCCTAACTTTTCCGCCAGCGAGAGCCGGTTGTTGATCTTCAGCCGCCGCTCGTCCTGGTAATACTGCAAGATCAACTGGCGGCTTTCCGCCGACAATTCGCGCAGGCACCGCTCGAAGCGCGCCAGCCGTTCGTCCGGCTCGGCATCTGGCTTCGGAGCGGCGACTTGATCCAACTCTTCGATGTCGGCGCGGCGGATGTCCGGGCGCTTCAAGCTTTCGAGCAACACCATCCGCGCCACGCCGTGACAGTAAGTTTGGACGTCGCGCGGCGTGTCGCCTTCGGCAATTTTGCGGATTACGCGGTTGAGAGATTCGTCAGCCAGTTCTTCGGGAAATAGCGCGCCGCGCCAATCGAAGAATTTGATGAGCGCCAGCCGGATGGATTCGTAACTGGCGCCCGCGCGTTCGGCGTCCTTATTGAGGCAGGCGAGAAATCTGGCGAACGCCTCGCCAGTCAATTCCCATTTGAGTTTTTGTGGTAACACGCCGTCCACGGTCTGCCGCTCTCTTTCGTTTATGGTTGCGGCGGAATTGAAGGCGATGAAGAGAAGTTTTTCAAGTCGCGCGCCTTAATCAGTACCGCGAGCGGTAGCGAGCGTGTCTTCCACGTCGGTTGTTTGTTAGGACACGCTCGCTACCGCTCGCGGTACTGATTAAGGCGCGACCGTCTCGCTCACAGTTTCCGACCTTGCGCTCTCATTGCCATAAACGTCAACCGCCGTGATTTGGTAGAAATACCGCTTGCCCACCTGCACGCGTTCGTCGCGGAATGACGCGGTCTTGTAAAGTTCAGGATTGAGCTTGATCCATTTTTCAGGCGTGGCGTTTTCGTCTTCGGCGCGGTAGATGTTGTAACCGGCGACGTCGGGTTCTGCGTTGAGCGGCCAGAAGAGGCTGACCAGGCTGTTGATCGAAGCGATGGTGATCGGTTTCGGCGCCGCAGGCGGGAACGTGTCTTTCGGCGTATGCGTGAGCGGCGCGCTGTCGTTGCTTTCAATCGCGGCGTTCAAGCTGGCGACGCCGGGTGGGAGCGAAAGGCTTCGCACGATGTATTGATAATTGGCGCCGAACTGAAAATTGCGATCTATGAAACTCGGCTCGCGCAAAGGCTCAGGGTTGATTCTGGAGACCGATTCTCCTTCGCGGCGGTAGACGTTGTAACCGGCGACGTTGGCCGGGGCCGTTTCGTTCACATTCGAGGTGGGCTGATCCCAGACGATTTCGATCTGCGTCTCCCGCTGTCTCGCCTGCAAGCTGGCGGGCGGCAGAGCCAGATTGAAAAGCGGCGTGATCACAGCGTAGTTCGAGAAGTCGGCGGCCTGCCCAGCGGTGTTGATCATGCGAACCGCGTAACGGTAGCGCGAGTTCCGTTGCCCGGTTTTCAAATCCAGCTCATCGTTGTAAGTGATCCGGGAGTTGTTGAGCGGAATCTGGCCGGAGGCGATTGAATGGATGACGTGGGCTTGTTGGGAATAGGATTCGACCGGCAAACCCATCGGCGCGCTCGACGGTTCGATCAGGCGATAGATGTCAACGCGCTCCAGCCGCGTGCGCGTCGTTCGCGTGAACGGGAAGCTCAGGATGAGTTGCGTGCCCTGCTGCTCGACGCTCAATTCTTCAACGTTCAGCCGCGAGCGCGGAATCGGCGGCAGCGGATCGCCGATCTTGCCGCAAGCAGTGAAGAAGACGAGGAGAATGGGAGACAAGGAGACAAGGAG
>JAJVID010000039.1:3493-16922 GCA_022072205.1 Acidobacteriota bacterium | reverse complement strand
TGCCCTGCTGCTCGACGCTCAATTCTTCAACGTTCAGCCGCGAGCGCGGAATCGGCGGCAGCGGATCGCCGATCTTGCCGCAAGCAGTGAAGAAGACGAGGAGAATGGGAGACAAGGAGACAAGGAGACAAGGAGACAAGGAGACAAGGAGCGGGCGAAGACCGAATCGCCCTTGTCCCCTTGTCTTCCTGTCTCCCCGTCCCCCTGTCCCCTTGTCCCCTTGTCCCCTTGTCTTTGTTTTACAGGATGTATCTGCTGAGGTCTTCATTCTTGACGATGTCAGCGAGCATTTTTTGAACGTAGATGGCGTCAACTACCTGATGTTTCTCTTTCAAATCCGGGCCTTCAAACGAAATCTCGTCGAGGACTTTTTCCAGAATCGTGTGCAAACGGCGCGCGCCTATGTCTTCAGTGGTTTCGTTCACTTTGAAGGCGAAGTTGGCCACTTCGTCAATCGCGTCCTCGGTGATCTCGAGCTGGATGCCTTCGGTTTCCATCAACGCCTTGTACTGTTTGATCAACGCGTTCTTCGGCTCGGTCAGGATGCGTTTGAAATCGTCTACGGTCAGCGGCTGCAACTCGACGCGGATCGGGAAGCGGCCCTGCAATTCCGGGATCAGGTCTGACGGCTTTGAAACGTGAAACGCGCCGGCCGCGATGAACAGGATGTGGTCGGTGCGGACCATCCCATATTTGGTGTTGACGGTGGTGCCTTCGACGATGGGCAGAATGTCGCGTTGCACGCCTTCGCGCGAAACGTCGGGGCCGTGCCCCGATTCGCGCCCGGCGATCTTGTCAATTTCGTCCAGGAAGATGATGCCGGAGGATTCGATGCGTTCGAGCGCGACGCGGGCGACCTGATCCATGTCAACCAGCTTCTGCTCCTCCTCCTGCATCAGGTATTCCATCGCCTCGTCAACGCGCATCCGGCGTTGCTTTGTTTTGCCACCAAAGAGTCCGGGCATCATATCTTTCAGATTGATGTCCATCTCCTCGATGCCCTGGTTGGTGTAGATTTCAAACGACGGGAAGTTGCGTTCGCGGACTTCCATCTCGACGATCCGCGCGTCCAGCTTGCCTTCGCGCAATTGCTGGCGGAACTTTTCGCGCGTGCGGTTGTAAGAATCCATCGCGGCGCTGTCAGTAGTTTCGATCACGTCAATTGATGAGTCGAACGACGTCGAGGCGGCCTTGTTCGGCGGCAGCAACAGATCGAGCAATCGTTCCTCGACGTTTTGCTGCGCCTTGTCGGCGATTTCCTCGACCTTTTCAGCGCGAACCATGTCAATCGCTATCTCGGCCAGGTCGCGGATCATTGATTCGACGTCGCGCCCGACGTAACCGACCTCGGTGAATTTCGACGCTTCGACTTTGAGGAAAGGCGACGACGAGAGCCGCGCCAGCCGCCGCGCGATTTCGGTCTTACCGATGCCGGTCGAGCCGATCATGATGATGTTTTTCGGCATCACGTCCTGCGCCAGATCGGCTGGCAGCTTCTGCCGTCGCACGCGATTGCGCAACGCGACCGCCACAGCGCGTTTGGCCGCCGACTGCCCGACCACGTGTTTGTCGAGTTCGGCGACGATCTGACGCGGAGTCAATTCGTCGAGACTCAACTGGTCTTCGATTTCGCCTGAAAGATAAATAACCATAACTTGATTGCGGACTGCGGATTGCGGATTGCGGATTTTCGCGGGTCTTTCAATCCGCAATCCGCAATCTGCAATCCGCAATCGTCAGATTTCTTCGATCACCAGATTCAAATTGCTGTAAATGCAAATTTCGCCGGCGATCTTCATCGCTTCCTCGGCGATCCGGCGCGCGGAAAGATCGGTGTGCCTTGCCAGCGCGCGCGCGGCGGACAGCGCGTATGGGCCGCCTGAGCCGATGGCGACGATGCCGTCGTCGGGTTCGATCACGTCGCCGTTGCCGGAAATGACCAGCGTGTTTTGGCTGTCCGAAACAACCAGCAACGCCTCCAGATTGCGCATCATCTTGTCGGTGCGCCAGTCTTTGGCCAACTCGACAGCCGCGCGGCTCAACTGGCCGTGAAACTGTTCGAGTTTCGATTCAAAACGCTGAAAGAGCGCGAAGGCGTCCGCGCTCGCTCCGGCGAATCCGGCCACCACCTTGTCGTTGTAAAGGCGGCGCACTTTGCGCGCGCCCGATTTCATGATCGTGTCGCCCATCGTCACCTGACCGTCGCCCGCGATTACGGCGCGACCGTCGCGGCGAACAGCGAGAACAGTCGTGCTGCGTATTCGCGCTCTGTTACCAGCCGGTGATTTATCGCCTGATTTCAACGGATATGCCATGATTCGGACTATAGCCATCGCTTGAGAGGGTTGTCAAGAAACGCTTCCGAGCGTGTGTTTATAAGGCTGCGAGCGCGCCCGATGAGCGAAATGGATGAGCGCGGTGAATTATCGGCATTCAACATATTCATCACCGCTTCAGTTCGACAAGGTTGACAGCCCAAACCCGCTACGATACTTTGCTCGACTTCAAGCAGGGCGCCAAATTCCGTCGTGTCCGCCGCTTGATCCGGATCAACATCAATCAAACCGAAACAGGAGAAGAGAAATGGCAATCAAAGTTGGCATCAATGGTTTTGGACGCATCGGACGCAACGTCCTGCGGTCGGCGCTTGGAGACAAGGATTTTGACTTCGTTGCGGTCAACGATTTGACCGACACCAAGACGCTCGCGCATCTGTTCAAATACGATTCGATCCTCGGCAACCTCGAAGAGGAAATCTCCGCCACCGAAAACACGATCAAGGTCGGCGGCGACGAATTCCGCGTCTTCGCTGAAAAAGACCCGGCCAGGATTCCGTGGGAAGCGGTCGGCGCCGAAATCGTCATCGAATCCACAGGCCGCTTCACTGACAAAGAGAAAGCCGCCGCCCACCTGCGCGGCCCGGTCAAAAAAGTGATCATCAGCGCGCCGGCCAAGAACGAAGACATCACCATCGTGCTGGGCGTCAACGAAAACGTCTACGACCCGAAGAAGCACAACATCATCTCGAACGCTTCCTGCACCACCAACTGTCTGGCGCCGGTGGCCAAAGTCATCCACGAGAAGTTCGGAATCAAGAAAGCCCTGATGACGACCATCCATTCGTACACGAACGATCAGGTGATCCTCGATTTCCCGCACAAGGATTTGCGCCGCGCGCGCGCCGCAGCGCTCTCGATGATCCCGACCTCGACCGGCGCGGCGAAAGCGGTCGCGCTCGTGCTGCCTGAACTGAAAGGCAGATTCGACGGCATCGCGGTGCGCGTCCCGACGCCGAACGTCTCGCTGGTTGACGTGGTGATGGATGTCGAAAAGGGGACCACGACTGAAGAAGTCAACGCCGCGCTGAAGAACGCCGCGAACGAAGAGTTGAAAGGCATTCTGGCTTTTGAAGAGGCGCCGCTCGTCTCTTCTGACTTCAAGAAGAATTCCAACTCGTCCATTGTTGACGCCGAAAACACCAAAGTCATCGGCGGCAACATGGTCAAAGTCCTGACGTGGTACGACAACGAATGGGGCTATTCGTGCCGCGTGCGCGACCTGATCAAGTTCATCGCGTCGAAGGGGCTGTAATCAGCGCCGCGACCATCAGGTTCAGTACCGCGACCGGTAGGGAGCGGGTGAAAATCAAAAGCCGCAGCGCGAACATTCACGCTGCGGCTTTTGTTTATGATTGCTGGAGCGGGAGACGGGACTCGAACCCGCGACGTCCAGCTTGGGAAGCTGGCATTCTACCACTGAATTACTCCCGCTCGGCTTTGGATGATTTGTCAAAAAGCGAGCGTAAATTATCACAGGCGATTGTATGCCGCAACACAGCGGCCCATTTGATTTGACGCGGGAATCTGAAATCAGATCATTGGATTTTTATTCTCACCGCATTCGCCGTCCTGCCGTCCACCGTCAACACAACGTCCACTTCGCCGCGCAGAATCAGATTGCGCGGCAGCGGCATATTGATTTGATCCAGCCCGGCTAGATCACCCTGCGCTCCGGCGAACAACACGGGAACCTCCTGACCTCCGATTCGCGCCTGCACGGTTGAAAGCGGGGGACGGTTTCGCAATCCAGTGCCGAACAGGATCAGATAAACGTCGGTCGCCGCGTTCGGCGGGAAAACACCCAGATCAATCGCCAGCGGGACGAACTGATTTTGCGCGGCGTCGAATTGCGCGATTGGTTCAAACGTCCTTTCGCCGTTCGGTTTGACTCGCAACGCCACGCCCGCCGCCACGCCTTGCCCGTTTGCGTTGGCTGAAAACAATCCTGGCGCGACCGTTGCGATTCGGGTTGTTCCGCTGATCGAGGCGCCGGCGCCGCTCGTGATTGTGATCGTCGCGGCTCCGGCGGCCAGGCCCGCAGGCATCTGGTAATTGATCTGATTCGGCGAAACGAAAAAGAGCGGCGCCGCGCGTTCGACGCCCGCGCTGTCTTTCACTTTCACCGACGAGCCGCCGAGTTGCGTTGGAAGCGGCAGCGTTGGCGCGCTGGCGGTTCCCGCGCTCAATCCGGCGCCGAACGCGGCGACGATTGATTCACTTGCCAGATTCAGACGGCGGTAACTGGCCGCCGACACGTTCGTCAGCGCGATGGCGCTCGCCGCGTTGCATTCGTTGATCGCGGCCCAGACTGAAACTCCGCTCATCGCAGCAAGGTCAGTCAACCCGTCCGCGTTGAAATCGCTCGCGGCCAGATAGCTCGCGTTCGGCGTTACGAACTCTCCGGCGAAACCGAAACGCCCCGCTCCGTCGCCTGCGAAAATCAGGACGCGGTCTTCGGTGGCCTCCTGGCTGAAATAGACGCTCGCCGCGAAATCCTGTTTGCCGTCGCTGTTGAAATCGCCGATGACGATTGCGAACGGCAGCCGCCCAATGTTCACGTTCGCAGGCGGAGCAAACGATCCGTCGCCATTGCCGAGCAGGATCGAGACGAAACCGGCGTTGTTGTGCGGCGCGGCCAGATCAATCTTGCCGTCGCGGTTGAAATCGCCGGTCTTCACGGCGCGCGGGTTGGCGCCGATTCCAAGCGGCATCGTGATGAAACCGCTTTTGCCGTCGCCGAGCATGATCGTCAGCGTGGCCGAATTGCGATTGGCTACCACGAGGTCGGTTTTTTGATCTCCATTGAAATCGCTCGCGGCCAGCGAACGCGGCTCAGGCCCGACGGGAATGTTTTGCGCCGCGGCGAACCCGAATGAGCCGCCGGCTGCGCCGTTGTTCAGCAAGACCGACACGTCGTTTGACGCTGGGTTGGCCGTTGCAAGATCGAGAGCGCCGTCGCCGTTGAAATCAGCCGCGACAATGTCCGCCGGACGATTGCCCACGTTGAAAGTCCGCGTGCGGTTTCGATCAAACGTCCCATTGCCCAGGCCGTGCAAAATGGCGATGACGCCGGGTTGATTCGGATTGAATCGGTCGCTGGTGGCCAGAGCCAGATCAACATTGCCATCCTTATTGAAATCGCCCGTCACAGCCGCCGCCGCGTCTCCGCTGAAACCCGCAGTGGTATCGAGCCGTTGTGGCGCGCCGAATCCGCCCTGTCCGTCGCCGATGGAAATGGTTCCACCGATCGAACCTGAAGTCACGATCAGATCGGTTTTGTTGTCCTTGTTGAGATCGCCCAGGTTGATTGAGGTGGGGAATCCCGCCGTGTCGGAAATGATCGGCGCGCGGAAGCTCCTCGAACCGCTTGCGGCGCCGAAGAGAATCGAAAACGTCGTCGCGCCGGAATTGCCCGTGTCCAGATTCAACACTGCGAGATCATCCCTGCTGTCCTGATTGAAATCCGCCGTCGCCAACACGTACGGCAGTTTGCCAGCGCCCAAATTCGTGGCCGCGCCGAATTCGCCTGCGCCGTTCCCGATCAGCAGCGCGACGCTTGGAAACGTAGTGTTGTTGTTCGCCAGCGCGAGATCGAGTTTGCCGTCGCCGCTGAAATCCCTGACGACGATTGATGACGCGGTTCGATTGCCGAAAGATTTCGGCGCGCCGAATCCGCCGCGCCCGTCGCCGATCAGCACGGCGATGTTGGTCAATTGACCAGCGACCAGGTCCGGTTTGCCGTCGCCGTTGAAATCTCCGGCGGCGACCGATGAGCAGTTGAAACGCGCGTCAACATTGACCGCAGTATTGAATCCGCCCGCCCCGTTGTTCGTGAGCAGCGAGATGAAAGAGTTGTTCTGATTGGCGACCGCCAGATCCGGCTTGCCGTCGTCGTTGAAGTCGCTTGAGACGATTGCTATTGGCCCCGCCCCGACCGTGTATTTCACGGGCGCGGCGAACGCCCCGGCTCCATCGCCCAACAGCACCGCGACGTTGTTGGCGAAGTTATTGGCCGTCGCGATGTCCTGATGGCCGTCGCCGTTGAAATCGGCGATGGCCATCGCCCTGGCTCCCGACGCGGCGGCGAAATTGTTCGGGGCGTGGAACGTGGCGTCGCCATTGCCGAGCAGAATCGCCACGCCGTTTTCGCCGTTGGCCGCCGGCCCCGAAACGGCGAGGTCTTGTTTGCCGTCCTTGTTGAAATCGCCGACCGCGATCTCGCCCAGCGAGCCGACAATCGGCGCATTCACGACGTGTTCCAGATAACCGCCGCCGTCACCGAGGTAGATCGAAATGTTGCTGAAAACATCGCTGCCCTCAGCCGCAAAGGCTACGTCAACTTTGCCGTCGCCGTTGAAATCGCCAACGGCGAACGACCGCGCCCGGCCTGACACGATGAATTGCCGCGCCACTCCGAAGCTCGATCCGGCGGCGCCGCAATCAACGGTTTGTGAGGCCGCCGTTGATGCGGTGTCTGCGAAATGAAAGATCGCGCCCGCGCCGATGAGCAGCGTCAGGCAGAAGATTGTCATCGAGTGATTCGCAAATCGTTTCATGCCGTTCGACTCCTCTCACTTGATGTTGACGCGGACGGTGTTTGCCGTCTTGCCGTCAACCGTGAAGACGACATCAATCTCGCCTCGTCCCATCAGGCTTCGCGGCACGCGCAGGTTGAGTTGATCCAGCCCCGCCAGATCGCCTTGCGCTCCGGCGAACAGCGCCTCCACGTTCTCGCCCCCGATTTTCACGTTGACATTCGCTATACCGGAGTTTTTGCGGAAGCCCGTGCCGAACAACAACAGGAAGACCTGTTCGTTCGGATCGCTCACGTCAATCGGCACGGAAACGAATCTGCCCTGCGCCTGATCGAATCGCGCGACTGGTTCGTAAACTTGCGCGCCGTCGGCTTTGACACGCAACACGACGGCTGCGGCCACGCCCTGCCCGCTGGCGTTGGCGGTGAAGAGTCCCGGCGCGACGTTCTCGATTCGGATGAAGCCTTCCGACGACGGCGAGCTGGGGCTACCTCCGCTGTAAGTTCCGATCTTAGCCTCTCCCACAGGAACATCCGGCGGAATGAGAATGTTGAACTGTCCGGGTGAGACGAAAAAGAGCGGCGCGGGGCTGCCCGAGCCGCCTGTGCTTGGGCCGATTGAAACGCCTGCGCCGCTGAGCGAATAAGGCAGCGGCAGACTCGTCGCTACCGCAGTGCCCAGGCTCAGATCAGCGCCGAAGAGCGCGACGATTGAATCGGGCGCGACCACCAGTCCGGCGTAGCTCGCCGCCGAAACCGCCACCAGCTTTCTCGTCCCGGTGAAGTCGGCGACCTGATCGGATGTCAGGTTCTGGAAACTGCGGTTGGCCGGATTGAATTCCACGCTGGGCCGTTCGGGCGTGACGGTGTAACTGCTTCCCGGCGTGAGTCCGGTGAATTCGTAATTGCCGCCGCCGTCGGTCTGAATCGTTTCGGTCTTCGCGCCGCTCAGTTTCACCGTGACTCCGGCGAATCCGTAGTTGGGATAACGATCCGTCACGCGGCCTGAGATGATCGTGCCATTCACGCTGCCGCAGCGGTTCAGATAGACCGAGACGAGTCCGTTCCTGGCGGTTGTCGTAGCCAGATCAACTCTGGCGTCGCTGTTGAATCTGCCCACGAGAAGTTTGCCGGGTTGCTCTCCGTTCGGCGAGACCGAGCCTGCGCCGAGCTTGCCGGTTCCATCGCCGGTCAACGTGAAGAGTTTGCCGGAAGTCGAGACCGCAACGTCGAGTTTTGCGTCGTTGTTAAAGTCGGCGGCGGTGATCGGGCCGTCCTGATCTTCCAGCGTGAAACCCGTCTGCGAACCGAAGCCTCCCGCGCCATCGCCCAGCAACACTGAAACGTTGTTGCTGTTCGAACCGCCGTTAGCGACCAGATTGGTGATGGTCAGGTCAGTCTTGCCGTCGCCGTTGAAATCGCCTGCGGCCATGTAGCGCGGCGTTCCGCTGATGGGCGAAGAGATCGGCAGGCTGAAGCTCCCGAACCCGTCGCCGAGGAAAACCCGCAGATCGAAAGCTCCGAACGAGCCGCGATAAGCCATGACATCCGTCACGCCGTCGCCGTTTACGTCGGCCATGCCGAGCGGGGAGTATCCGCCGAACGAGACATTGATCGGCGCATTAAAACCCCCGCCGTTATTGATGATCACGAGGACGCTATCGTTGATCACGCCGATCAAGTCGGTCTTGTTATCTCGGTTCACCTCAGCCGCGTAGATTGCGCTCAGGCTGTTGGAGGACGTGAAGCCGGTGGCTTCAATCGGCGCATTGAAACCGCCCGATCCGTTGTTCACAAAAATCCGTATCGCTACGGGGAAGTCGTGCGCCACGAAAATATCCGGTTTCGCGTCGCCGTTGAAATCGCCGACTACCATCGAGATGGATGTCGTGGGCACGCCGATGGTCGGCAAAGCGGTCAGCTTGCCGCTGGCGTCGCTGAGCAGAACCGTCAATCCGAAAAACACATTCGGATTATTCGGGAAGAAGACATGCGAGGTTTGCAGCACGGCCAGATCGGAAATCCCGTCGCCGTTGAAATCGGCGGATTGAATCAACGAAGGATTGCTGCCGAGGTAGTAGCTCTTCGAGCCGAACCTCGGCAGGTTGCACGGATTGAATCCTTGATAAACGGCGAATGTTTGCCCAGCCACCACGATGCGTCCGACGCGCGGCGCTGTCGTCGCCGCGACGGTGAAGTTGACCGAGCCATTGCCGCTGCCGCTTGCGCCGGAATTGATCGTGATCCAGTTGTCGGTCGTCGCAGCCGTCCACGGGCATCGCGGCGTCGCCGTCACCGTGACGCCGCCGTTCCCGCCGCTTGCGCCGAAGCTTTGATTGACCGGCGCAATCGAATACGAACACGGCGTGGCCGTGAAATCAGCCGATTGATCCGAATTCAAATTGTTGGCGCCGCGCGACGGAGGCTCGAACGAATAACCGTTGCGCGACGGCGTGACAGTGTAGTTCGCTCCCGTTTGCAAATTCGCAAACTGGTAAAAGCCATTGCCGTTCGTCTGCTGCGTTGACGAAGAAGCGCCGCCGAGGCTCATCGTCACGCCCGCGAGCGCGTCGTTATTGGCCAGCGTGACGCGGCCATAAATCGAAGGCTGCGCCGAAGCTGTAATCTGCGCGTTGGCCTGATTGTTGGCCGTATTGCCGTCCGGTTCGGCGCCGCTGACGTTCGCGGTGTTGTTGATCGTTCCGGCGGCGGCCGGAGTTGCGACAATCGTGATCGTCGCCGAAGCCTGCGCCGAGAGCGCGCCGATGTTGCACGCGACCGCGCCGGAATTGTTCGAGCACGCGCCAACGCTCGACGTGGCCGAGACGAAATTGATTCCGGCGGGCAATTGATCGGTCACCACAACGCCGGTCGCCGCAGACGGGCCGCGATTGGTCGCCACGAGCGTGTAGCTGAAATTGTTGTTGACCATCACTGGATTGCGCGACGCGGTCTTGGTGATCGCCAGATCGGTTTCGACGCCGAGCTTTGTGACGAACGCGTCGCTGCTGAACCCGCGCAGCGCTGGTTGCAACGGGCTTGCGACGGGGAAGTTTTGCGACGAAGTCGTGCCGGTGACGTAAGCGTTTCCGACCGAATCAACGGCTATGCCGCTGGCTGAATCGGCGCCTTGCCCGCCGAGGTAGGTCGAATAGATCAGCGCCGAGCCTGCCGCATTGATCTTCGTGACAAAAGCGTCGTTGCCGGAACCGCCTGAGAATTGATTCTGCGGCGCGTCCTGCGTCGGAAAATTCGTCGAATTGGTCAGGCCTGCGACGTAAACGGCGCCTGCGCCATCGAGCGCGACTGAGTTGGCCGAATCGTTGAATGTGCCGCCGAGCCAGGTCGAAAAATCGAACGCGCTGCCCGCCGCATTGACCCTGACGACGAACGCGTCGTTCGCGCCGCCGATTGACGGTTGCATCGGCGAAGCCACAGGGAAGTTGGTCGAGTTGGTCGTCCCGGCGATCACGGCCTGACCGGAAGACGTGACGGCTACGCCGCCGACCGATTCCGTCCCGACGCCGCCGAACCTCGACGAGTAAACGAAGGCCGTTCCCGCCGCGTTGATTTTCGCGATGAAGGCGTCCGCGCCAGCGGTGTTCGGCGAAGGCAGCGTGTTGGCCGCTGAAAAATCTATCGAATTGCTCGAACCCGCGACATAAGCGTTTCCGTCTTTATCAACTGCGATGGCGCGCCCGGCGTCAGCTTCAGCGCCGCCCAGATAGGTGATCCACGCCAGCGCCGATCCTGCCGGATTGATCTTCGCGGCGAAAGCGTCGGCGCCGATGGCCGCGCCCGCGTAAACATTGGCCGAATTCGCGGGGTCAACCGCCAGCGCGTTGATCGTCAGATTGTTCAACCCGCTGTTCGCCGCGCCCCAGTTCGCCGCGCCATCCGTGGTTTTGAAAACGCCGCCCTGAAAAGCCGTCGCGTAAACGGTTGACGGCGACGCCGGATCAATCGCCATCGTGAGGATGGTCGCGGGCGGCAAGCCCGTGCTTCGCGCGTTCCAGTTCGCGCCGCCGTCTGTGGTCTTGTAGACGCCTGAGAAACTCAGTCCAGCGTATAGTGTATTCGGCGACGCCGGATCAATTACCAGCGCGCGAATGTCGGAAGCGCTGCCGGGCAACCCGTTGCCGCTCACCGCCCAGTTCGTTCCGCCGTTGACCGTTTTGAAAATCCCAAAGTTTGTGGCGGCATAAAGCGTCTGGGGATTCGTCGGGTCCATCACGAGCCGGTTTACTCGCGGGATGTTGCTGCTGCCCGGAAAAAGCGACAGGCCGGTGTTGGCCGCCGTCCAGGTGTCGCCGCCATCCGTGCTTTTGAAAACGCCTCTGAACGTGCCCAGATAAATTGTCGCCGGCGTGACCGGATCAATCGCTATCGAGAAAATGTCAATCACGCTGCCAGTAGGCGTGTTGATCGTCTTGCTCTGCCACGTCTGGCCGGAATCAACGCTCTTGTAGATGAAAGTGTTGGCCCCGGCGTAAATCGTTGATGTGTTGACCGGGTCAACGGCGATCGAGGACACGCGGAGACTGAAGAAAGTGGCGAGGTTCAATTGCGTCCAGATTGCGCCGCCATCAGAACTCTTGTACACACCGTCATTGGTCGCGGCGTAAATCACGTTCGTGTTCTTCGGATCAATCGCCAGCGCGTTGATGGTTGACGAACGAAGCCCGTTCGCGCTCGCGCTCCAATTGCCCGCGCGGTTCGCGGTCTTGTAAATGGGGTTGCCTCTTCGCGCGCTCTGTATTCCCGTAGCCGATCTGACCGACAACAGATCAAATGAATCGGCGGTTCCCGCGACGTAAGCGTTACCGCTCGCGTCAACCGCGATGCCGATGGCGGCGTCGCCGCCGTCGCCGCCCAGATAGGTCGAATAGATCAACGCCGATCCGGCGGCGTTGATTTTGGTGATGAACGCGTCGCCGATTCTGCCGGCTGTTGGTTGCAAACTGCCTGCGGTGACCGGGAAATCGCTGCTGAATGTCTGTCCGGCGACGTAAGCGTTACCGTCGCCGTCAACAGCGATGCTGGTTCCAAAGTCATCAGTAACCCCGCCGAGCCAGGTTCCATAGACGACCGCCGACCCGGTCGAATTCAGCTTCAACACAAATGCGTCAGCGGAGATGTTCGGCGGAGTTTGCTGAATCTGGCTCGGCCCGGGAAAATCCGTCGAAGCCGTAAAGCCGGTCACGTATGCGTTCCTGTCCTTGTCAACTGCGATGGCAAATCCGCTTTCACCCAGAGCGCCGCCGAGGTAGGTCGAATAGAGCAGCACAGGATCAATCACCAAAGGCCGATCAACATCGTATCGGCCCAGGTTGAAGCCGATCTGGTTCCGCTCGTTGATTGAAAACCGGCATTCGATCTCATTGCGTTCGCCGTTCGCTTCCTGCCACGCGACGGGTTTGAGCAGCCGCAGTTCTTCGCCGCCAACGCGCAACACGAGCGCGCCTTTATCATCAATGGTCATCGTGTCGGCGCCCGCGAACGACATCTTGATCCGGTTCGGATCGGCTCCCGGCGCGACGACGAAATCATGTTCGATCTGCCGCTGGTTGCCGTACCAGACCAGATCAACGCCGGGATAAACCGCTTCATATTTCACCCTGGCGAAATTGGTTACGTTCGTCCGCCATTTGCCCGGATCGGCGCCGATGAAGTAATTGCTCCTGGTTTGAAGCCGCTCGACGCCTGAAATTTTCGGCGCGCGATTGGCTCCGGCCAACTTCATCCGCACGACCGATGATTCGGCGGGTTGATCAGCCGCTCCGGTTTCCCGCTTCTGCAATCGCAGCACGGCTTCGTCAGGAGTCAGAAATAACGCATACCCGGCGCCGCGCGCTATGAATTTTGCTTCGCGGCTGGTTTGCCCCTCGTTGATCTCGAACCGCATTGGGAGTTTGCCGTAAGCCTCGCTTACGCGCGCGGTCGCCGCCGGATCAGGTTTTGAAGAATCAAGCTTGGAGTCGCGCGCCGCCGGGGCGGATGAGATGCGTTCATTTGATATGGATGAACGCGGGCTACGCGAAGAGTCGGCGGTTATGACGGCGCAGGCTGCCAACGCAAAAAGGAAGAGGACGATATTTCCAGCGCGGGCCGCACGAATAGACACACGATTGGTAATCGCTTTCATCTCTGTCTCCTGAAAAAAGGTTTTCTTCGACGGTGTTCGTTTGGCGCTGTTCCGCTGAAACCGAGAGTTTTGAAAGACCGATTGAACAACGCCTATGCGCAGATATGAGTTTTTACCAGGGCAAGGGGGAAGGCTCTTGAGTTATTGGGTTAATTGTTTGCCGATCTACGAGGCGCGGATTTTATCTCAAGTGAATCAATCCGTCACTGGCCGCGCGCCATTGTTCCGCTGATTGAGGTAAGCGATCAATCGGTCGGGCGTGTTCGTCACAATCCCATCAACGTCCATCGAAATCATCCGCGCGAACTGTTTCTCTTTGTCAACCGTCCACACGTAGAGTTTCTTGCCGTTCGCCCTGGCGCGCGCGGCCAGATAACCGTAACAAAGCTCTACCTGCATGCAAAGAACCTG
>JAJVID010000039.1:0-3393 GCA_022072205.1 Acidobacteriota bacterium | reverse complement strand
CTGGCCGGAGTCGTCTTCGCCCGCGTTTCGCTTAGCGCCCGCGATAAGGTTTCGCGCGTCTCCGGCGACACGTCGCTGTGAAGCAGCGCGGCCAGAAGCTGGTCAACAATTTTGTTTTGATCTTTGCCCGCGCCAGGTGTGGCGAAGCGCGAAGCGTCTACGCGCGTGCCGTTGACTCTGTTACCGATGAGCGCGACTGCGAAGTTCATTCTTTCGAGCAGCGCGGCGCTGCTCATCCATCGCGAAGAGTCTTCGGAGTAACCGGTCGGCGGCTGGCACATGTAAAGCGGCTCGCCCATTCGCGCCACAATTTGAATCAACGGATTCGCGCCGTCGGTCGAAGCTCCGGTCGCGCGGATCGCCGAGGCCACGAGTTCGAACGGTGATTTGATCTTGTTGCGGTAATGCTTCGGCGAGAAGAATTCCGGCGAAGTCAGGATGGCGCGCACGACTTCGCGGATGTCGCCACCGGTTTCGGTGAACTTCGCGGCCACGCGGTCAACGAGCGATTGCGGCGGTTCGTCGGCGACGAAACGCTGGCAGAGTTTGCGCGAGATGAATCTGGCTGTTGACGGATGCTTCGACAAAATATCGAGCACGCGCAACCCGTCTTCGATCCCGCCGCCCGCGGCGATGCGTTTGCCGAGCACGATCTTTTCGCTCTGGTCGTGCGCGCGCGGGCGGAATGTGAAAGCCATGTTGCCGCGCGGGCCAAGCGTCCATCCGGTGAAGCAGCGCGCGACGGCGATCACGTCATCCTGCGTGTATCCGCCGTCAACGCCGAGCGTGTGCAACTCCATCAACTCGCGCGCGTAATTTTCGTTCAGTCCTGGACGGCGGGGTGGCGGCAGCGGATTGCCGTCGGCGTCGAACTTCTGCGGTGGCGCAGGCCGCTCCACCTGGCTCATGAAATTGTCGAGGTAAAAGAGCATCGCCGGGCTTTGCGCGACGGCTGTCAGCAATTCTTTGAAATTGCCCAGCGCGTGTGGGCGGATCACGTCGCGTTCGTAAGAAGTCAGCAGCCAGCGGTCAGCGTCTTTTTGTCCGAAGACATTGAAGTGGTTGAACCAGAAATCAACCATCACTTCCTGCAATTGCTTTTCACTGAAGACGGCGCGCAACAGTTTGGCCTGCTGCAATTCGCGCAGCGGCTGGTTCTGATCGCGCGGCGGGCGCGACGGTTGAGGCGGAGGTTGTGGTTGCGCAGGCTGCGCTGGCATCTGCTGCATCTGCATCTGCTGCGGCTGTTGAGCCGGCATCGCTTCGCCGGGCCGGGCCATCATCTCCGGCTTCTCAGCTTCGCCGCCCGGCGCAGGCAGAGGCTTGATAACCGGCGTCGGCGTTGGCGTCGGTTGCGGGCGCACAGGCTGCGGCTCGAAATTCTGCAAAATATCGAACTGCGTCATCTGCAAAGTTCCAAGCCGATTGAGAGGCCGCGACAGAAAATCATCTGATAAATCTTCTGGGTGAAGCTGCTCTTCGATGTATCGTTCAATGCCCATCTGCCGCACGCGCTCGATGTCGCCGGGACGGGGGCCGAAACCGGCGCGATTGAGCAGGCTCAGAATCTTCTGCTCTTCGCTCAATTGCGGAATCGCGGCCGTCGCGCGGCGGGTACGCGTTGATGAATTCGAGGCGCTCAGCGGCAGCGGAATCAAACGCTCGTTGGCGAAGGCTCCGGCGGGCAGGCTTGGTTTGAGCGGCGCGACAGGCGAAGGCGGATTGCCCGGCGCTCCCGGCATTGTGTTCATGAGGCCGCGCAATCGTGTTTGCTGATCGGGCCTGAGCGACGGCGCGAACTCTTCCAGCAGCGAGCGGCGTTCGCGTTCAAGTTGCCCGCGAGCCTCATTGTGTTCCGGACTCCCTGGAGGTTGCTGGCTCATCCGCCGCAACAACTCGTCAATGCGCGGACGCCGTTTGCCGATCAAATCGGTGAGCGTTGATGTTTGCTCCGGCGTGAGCCGCAACTGATTGGTCAGATCGGCGATGACGCGCGCTTCGTCGAAAGGCGGTTGTTGCGCTGAAAACGAAATCGTAAAGACAAGCGCGAGCGCAAAAGCGCCGGCCAGCAGGAATGGAAAACGGGCGAAGATAATCGAATGCTTGCTCATTTCAGTTTCCTTTGCAGCAGATGTGTTGTTGCGGAGGCGGCGTCATCATACCACGACCTGCTGGTTTTGCGTTGATCGCTGGCGGAGTTGAAGACCTTTTCCCGATTGAGTAAGCTTGCCTGCCTTGCCAATCTTTTTGGCTATTTCACGCGAAAGCGGCAATCTCCGCAACGATGTCAATTCCACAGGCAGTCAACAACGAAGAGCCACGCGAAACTGATCGAGCCGAAGATCAGTTCGACAAACTTTACACGTTCGCCAAACTCGATCAGTACACGTTAAAACAGCGATTGATCATTCGTATTGCCGGATTTGTCCTCTACTGGCTGATACGCGCCATCGGCGCGACGTTGAGGTTTGAAATAATTGGCTGGGAGCATCACACCGAAAGTGAGCGGCTGATTTACTGTTTCTGGCACAACCGGATTCCGATTGCGACTTATTTCTGGCGGCGTCGCGGCATCGTGGTGATGTCGTCGCAGAGCTTCGATTCGGAATACATCGCGCGTTTCATTCAGCGGTTCGGTTATGGCGCGGCTAAGGGCAGTTCGACTCGCGGCGCGCGCGGCGGCTTGATTCAAATGATCCGCGCGGTTCGCAGCGGCAAGAGCGCGGCGTTCACCGTTGATGGGCCGCGCGGGCCGATTTACGAAGCCAAGCCCGGCGCGTTGTTGCTGGCGAAGAAATCAGGCGCGGCGATCCTGCCGTTTTCGATCTCGCTCGACCGATGCTGGCGATTGCCGAGCTGGGACCGGATCGAAATTCCGAAGCCCTTTGCGCGCGCCTTTGTCGTCATCGGCGAGCGGATTTATGTGAAAGACGCCGATGACGACGCGGAGCGGCAGCGGTTCCAGCGCGCGCTCGACGAACTGCGCGAACGCGGCGACACGCTTGTGTCGCGGTCTTCGTGACTTTATTGATCCGAGCAGAAACAAACAAAGATTCCTGCCACAGAGACACAGAGGCACAGAGATAAAAATAGTTGTGGATAGAATGCTGTTTTACTCTGTGGCTCTGTGGCTCTGTGGCAAAAGGTTTAACCCATCGCCAGTTGAACGCTGACCGGCACGCGATTGGTAAGAGTGTCGAAGACCGGCGAACGTTTCTGCGCCAGTTCGCATAGCTCCTTCAGCTTCTCCTCCGGCGCGTCGGCTTTGATCTTGAATGTGACGCGGATGTTTTCGTATCCGTTCCTCACGTTTTCATTCAAACCCAGAAATCCATGCAGGTCTATGTCGCCTTCAAACGACGATTCCACCGAATCAATTTTGATGCCTTGAGC
>JAJVID010000086.1 GCA_022072205.1 Acidobacteriota bacterium | reverse complement strand
CGGGAAACGATGTGAAGGCGGGAAAAAAGCGGAGCGCAGGGCATCGCCTGCGCTCCGCGTCGGGAGGCGTTTAGAACAGCAACTTGAACCCGAGCTGCCAGAAGCGCGGGAAGTTGGATTGGCGGACATTGTTCTTGTTGATCGAGCCGAATTCGGGATCGGTCGGCGTCGTGTTGTAAGAACGTTCGTCTCACCGACAGGCCGCGCGACAGCCGCTTGTTGACCAGAATCTGCATCGAGTTGTGCCAGGCTTTGCCTTCGTTGCCTTCGAGTTGGCTGATGCCGCCGAATTGCGGGAACGGGCGACTCAACTCGAAGCGGCTGAGTGTCGCGTTCGTGAAGCGCGAGCCGCTGAAACCGGCCACGCCGAAGAACGGGTTCGGCAACAACTCGTCGCAGACGGCGCGGCTGCCGACGTAGCTGATCTCCGCCGCAATGTTCCAGGGCAGTTGCCGCTGGATGCCGAGCGAGAAGTTGTCCACTATCGGCACGACGAAATTGGGATTTGAATAGCTGAAGCCAAGACCGAGGAAAGATTCCAGGCCCTGGCTTGCGCCCGCCGGACGCAACACGCCTTGCTGGAACGGGTCGGCCAGCGAAATCGCGCGCGGCGCGCGATTGGAATTCGACGAAGCCACGAACGGCGTCTGGATGGTGAAGCCGTTGTTCGGATAGCCGGGCGCGCCCACCGGGTTGACGTAATAACGCCCGTAACCGCCTCGGATGACGGTCTTGTCGGTCAACGAGAACGCGAAGCCGATGCGCGGTTGGAAGTTGTTCTTGTCGGTCTTGACAGCGGCCTGGCCGTCGGCGGCGAAGCCCAATCCGTCGGTGATCTGCGTCAGGCCGTTGATCAGCTTCGAGCGGTCAATGCGCGCGTTGGCCGGGTTGACCGTCGTCGTGTCGAAGCCGTAGTTGATACGGTTGTAGCGCTTCACGCCCGGCGCGTTGTAATCGTAGCGCAAGCAGCTTTTGCGCGATTGGGCTGATGCGGTTCGGACAGATGACGTTCAGAACGCCGTTGCACGAAATCTGGTCGCGCACCCAGTTGTTACACGCCTGACGCCCTGTGGCCGGGTCGTAAATCTTGATCAGCCCGGTCGGGTTGGCGGCGTTCGGAGTCGTCTTGTACTCGCGGAAATCGCCGTTGCGGAACGCCTCGGTCGGCACGGTGATCACCTGCGGGTTGGGCGCGCCTTCGCGGTAACCTTCGTAGTTGAAGATGAAGAAGGTCCTGTCGCGCCCGTCGTGACCCAGCGGGCCGAAGACTTTCTTTGGCAATCGCACCGGGCCTTCGATCACGCCGCCGTACTGGTCGAGGAAGTGTTCGGCTTTTTCCAGCGTGCCGTCGGCTTTGCGGAAACGTCCGGCGGGAAGGTTGCGGAAATTCGAGAAGAGATAGTTCGAGTCGAGCCAGCTGCGGCGGTAGAACTCGTAGAGCGAGCCGTGATACTGGTTGCCGCCCGATTTGATCTGCACGTTGACGACGCCTCCGGCGGTGCGGCCGTATTGCGCGTCATAACTGTTGGTGATGATTTTGAACTCGCCCACGGCGTCAACCGGCGGCACGTAGGCGATGTTGTTGCCGCCCTGGATCGAGTTGTTCGGCGCGCCGTCGAGCAGGAATTCGTTGCTGCGGTTCAAGCCGCCATTGATTGACCAGTCGGCGATAGCGCCGTTGTCGAACGGGCGCTGGTAAATGGCGGGGCCGTTGTAGGTGATGCCGGGCGTGAGCGTCGAAAGCATGAACGGATTGCGCGCGTTGAGCGGCAATTCGACGATGCGGCGGTTTTCGATGACGTTGCCGCGATCCGCTTGGCGCGACGGCATGTCAATTCGCAATGAAATAAAGAGGGCAAGAGTTGAAGGATTTGTGGCATCTCTCCAAGTTTCTTGCCCTTTGTTGCGATTGCTATTTGCCGTCAGTCTTCTTACCGTCCGCAGTTTGCGATCTGATGTCAGCATGCCCCGCAGGCCCGGCGGGCTGGGCAGGCAGCGCGCTGGCTGACGTTTCGGTCATCGCGGCTTTGTCGGATTGGGAGCCGGCGTTTTTCTTCGAGTCTGCGCCGAACCACGACAGCCCGACACCGAAGACCGTCAGGATCGCGACAAATAACACTGAGAAGATCGCGAAACTGCGCAGCCCCTGGCCGAAGCGCGCGCCCTTGCTCGGACTCGCCGGCTCTTTGTGTTTTTCGAGAAACGCGTGATAACGGGAACGCAGGCCGCTCAACGGTCTGCCGGGCGTGGATATACGCTCCTGATTCATTTTGCCTCCTTGGATTGTCTGTTGACCCACGAGAGGAATGGATAGAGCAACGAGGCTTGACGCCGGGGCATTCAGATTGAGCAGATGGGGCAGGGGCGAAAGTTCTGCGCGAAGCGATGTCTGGTGTGAGAGGGTGTTTTTATGGGGGTCGTAGTCGAAAGCTATTGACCGAGCGCATCATAGAAAAACAGATCGTGAAGTGTCAATCGAACCGGCGCGAATGCCAGAGCTTTTGCAAAGTCGTCAGGAGAGCGCCTAAAACCCAGAGCCTACAACCTACAACCTACAGATTTTTCCTTCGATGGTCTGATAAAGCGATGGTTCGACGGGAGGGTTATTTGATAATTCCCGCGCCCTCTTTGACCGTGATCAACTGATTGGCCGCCGTCTCCTTCAACACGTCAACCTGACCGCTCGGCCAGAAGATTTCAATCAGGTCAGCCTTCGTGTTCGCGCCCAGGCCGAAATGCAGACGCAGATCATCGTGCGAGTAATAACCGGTCTGGCTCAATACCGCCTGCGCCTGTTTCCGTCCGCCTGCGGTGACGACGACGCGCGCGCCCAATCCGGTTCGATTCGATTTCACACCGATAGTTTTTATCTTGAGCCAGTTGTTCCCGCCCGCGTAATCGTTGCGCAGCAGCGACGGCGGCTCGTTCATGTTCATAATCAGCCAGTCGAGATCGCCATCGTTGTCGAAATCTCCGAAGGCCGCGCCGCGACTGGTGTGCGGCGCGTTCGCTCCTTCGCCGCATTGCCGGGTCACATCGGCGAAGCGGCCATTGCCGAGATTCTGGAAAACGAGACGCGGGCCGCGATAGGCGTATTGCTTGAAATGTTTTTCGACCTCCGGGTAGACGTTGCCGGTGACGAACGCGACTTCGGGCCATCCGTCGTTGTCGAGGTCGGGCATCCCCGCGCCCCAACTGACGTATTGCGTTTGCGCTCCGAAGCCGGCGGCCATCGTCACATCTTCAAACGACATCTTGCCCGCATTGCGATAGAGAATATGCGTGTCGTCGGCGAAGTGCGTTTTGAAAATATCGAGCCGCCCGTCGCGGTTGTAATCGCCGACGCCCAATCCCATCCCGGCTTGCGGGTTGCCGTCTTCGTTATAAGCCGCGCCCGATTCCAACGCCACGTCGGTAAAAGTTCCATCCTGATTGTTGCGATAAAGAATGCTCGCCGTCGAATCGCAGGCGACGTAAAGATCAACCCAGCCGTCTTCATCGAAATCAGCCGCCGCCACCGACATCGGATAACGTTCACGAATTTTTGCGACGCCCGACGCTTCGGAAACATCGGTGAATTTGCCGCCGTCATTTCGATAAAGCCAGTTGCGCGCGAACGGCAATCCCTTCGGCCCGCAATTGACCGGAATGCCTTTCCACGAGCAGTTGACGCCTTTGCCGGGTTCGAGCGCGCTCTTCAGATCGAACGAGAGGTAGTTGGCCACGAAGAGATCGAGGTCGCCGTCGCGGTCGTAATCAATGAAACTGCAACCTGATCCCCAACGGGCGCCGGTGAAAGATAAACCTGTTTTCGCCGTCACGTCGGCGAAAGTCCCATCGCCGTTGTTGCGATACAAAACGTTCTGACCCCAGTAAGTCAGAAACAGATCGTCGAATCCGTCGTTGTCGTAATCGCCGATGCAAAGCGCCGACGCCCAGCCCGTGCGTTTCAATCCGGCTCGTTCGGTGACATCGGTGAAAGTCCCGTTGCGGTTGTTGCGATAAAGCCTGTTGGTCGGCTCCGCTTCCTCGCGATCGCGGTACTGTTCCAGCCGCCGTCCGCTCATCACGAACAGATCCATCCACCCATCGTTGTCATAATCGTAAAAAGCCACGCCGCAGCCGTTGGTCTCGATGATGTATTTTTTGGTTTCGACGCCGCCGTAAACGACAGGATGCGTCAACCCGGCCTGCGCGGCCACGTCAACGAAGCTGACTGGGAAGTTGGAAGATTGCGGATTGGCAGGCGCGACGAGCGCCACGAAGAAGAGACAGGCTGTGAGCGAAAGTCCCAATTTCATCAGATGTCCAGCGCCGGAAAATGCTTCTCCAACTCGGTAGTGCGCGCGCTCACGTCGGATATGTAGAGTAAGGTGTCTTTGACTTTGTTGCTGAGCAATCTGAGATTGTGATTGGTCTCACTGCGGAAGCCCGCCAACTCCTGCCGGATCGCCACCTGCTCTTCGCGGAGCGACTCAAACTTGGAGTTGAGTTCTTCCTGTCCGGCGCGCAGCGAATCAACTTCACTGATGATCCTTTCCCATAGCGGGCGGGTGTCGTAAAGCCGCGCCTCGACTTTCTCTTCAAGCCGAGTGAGCCGTTGATTCATCCCGCTCATCTCATCTTTCATCCCGCTCATCTCATCTTTCATCCCGTTCATCTCGGTTCTCATCTCGATCATGAGCGAGTAAAGCTGCCTCAGAGTTGGTTCTTGCTCAGGCATCTCTCTGGTCAAGTCTTCATTCATGGCTGTTTCCTTTCTTTGCCGACTGTATTGACGAAGAGATTTTATTACATTTGCCGTGGCCGTGCCACGCGCCGTTTTCCGCGCGATAAAAAAGGAGGAGTCTGCGACAGACTCCTCCTCGCGTTGATGTCAATTCGCTTTCGGCTCTTTAGAACTTGAGCTTGAACGCGAACTGGAAGTTGCGCTGCGGGTCGGCGCCGAAGTAGGCGGTCGAATTGATGACGCCCGCGCCGCCGCTCGGGCTGAGCTTGCCGGCGGTGAATTTGCCGATGAAGCCGTCGGGGTTGCCCAGATTGACGTGGTTGAAGAAGTTCACCGACTCGATGCGGAACTCGCCTTCGACCTTTTCGGTGATGCGAAACTTCTTGAAGAGCGAAGCGTCGGTGCGCCAGTAACCCGGCCCGCGAAGCGCGTTGCGCTTCTGATTGCCGAACGTGCCGACCGCCGGAGCGCTGAAGACGCTCAGGTCGGTGAAGTAACGAATCGTTCCGTTGCCTTCGCGGCTGGTTCCCGTCTTGACGTCGCCGCTGACGTTCGGGCGACAGGTTCCAGTGTCGGAGATGCCGCCAGTGTCGAAGCAGTTGTCGAACGGCAGGCCGCTCTGGATCGTCGTGTTCGAGTTGAACTGCCAGCCGCCGATGAACAGGTCAGCCGCCCGCGAAACGTCGCCCAGCAACTTCTTGCCTTTGCCGATGGGCAATTCGTAGACCTGCGAGAACACAAAATTGTGATTTCGCTGCCAGCCCGCCGGGCCGCGATTCAGACCGGAATCGAAGAAGAAGTATCCGCCGTCTTCCTGCGTCTGCTTCTGCAACGTGTAATGCATCAGGATCGAATACCCGTCCGAGAAACGCTTATCCAGTTTGAGCTGTAGCGAATCGTAGTGATTGTCGGCGCAGTTGCAGAAGTATCTGAGGTCCTGCGACCAGCCGAATTTTTTGAAGAACGGTTTGGCGAGCGTTCCATTCCGCCCCGGAGTGAAGCCCGCGATCGGAACCTGATTGGGACTGAAATCCGGGCCGTCGCCCGCGAAAACGTGCGTGCCCTTGTTGCCGACATAAGCGGCTTCAACCGACATCTTGTTCGTTATCTGATACTGCACGGTGAAATTGTAAGCGTCCACGGTCGGCAGTGTCTGCTTGTCCGGCAGCACGAACGCCGCGATGCCATCGGGCAGGAAGAACTGACCGTTTGAAGGCAGCGACGCGTTCGGCTTACCGCCCTGATTCGGCGCCTTATCGAGGCCGAAGAAGGCGGTGAAGGCCGGAGCGCCATCAGCCAGAGTGAATGCCTTGTTGAAGTTGCCGTTGTTGATTGACTGAATCGCCAGAACCGGCAGATTCTGTGTCACGGAGTGGCCGAAGAGAGAACCGAACACGCCGATGTCGTAGCTGCGGCCATAGCCCGCGCGAATCACCAGCTTGTCGGTCGCCTTGTAAGCCACACTCAGACGCGGAGCGAAGTTGAGAGAGTTATCAACGTTGCCGCTGAGGTTGGTCGAGCCGACGCCAACCGTGCTGACCATGCCGGTATCGAGGCTCACATAGCCCGCATTGCCGGCTTTGTTGATGCTCTGCGGATTGATCACGTCAAGGCGCACGCCGTAATTGATGGTCAGCTTCGATGTGGCGCGCCACGAATCCTGGCCGTAATAGAAATGGCGCCACTGGCGTTCACGCGCGTCCGTGCTGGAACTGATGTAACGCCCGAAGCTGGAGACGTCGCCCAGCAGGAAGGTGGCCAATCCGAGACCGCCGCCGGTTGGGCTGGCTGTTCCGCCGTTGCTGAACGTCAATTCGCCGGCGCGATGCGTGTCGCTCGGCACGCGCAGGTTGTAGGCGCGGCGCACGTCAACGCCGAACTTGAAGGTATGGTCGCCGTAGAACTTCGACGTGTTGCTGACAAACTGGAACTGATTCTCGTCCTGATCCAGCGGGCAGTTGCAGCGGTTGACACCGAGGCCCGAACCGAAGTTCGTATCCGGCACGCCGCCATTGCCCTTGATGAATCCGGCGAAGAGGCCTGAACTGAAGGCGTCATTGTTCAGCCCCTTGATGCCCGCGTCAGCCGCTGTGTTTTTGCCGAAATCGAACGGCAGGACGTTGACCTTGTAGCGGAAGAAGCCGAACCGGAAGTCGGTCACCAAAGTTGATGACCAGCTATAGTCGAAGCCGAAGGCCACGCTCTGGTTGCGCACTTTCGATGAGCCGCCGAGCGAAACCAGTTCGGAGCCGCCGCCCGCGCCGAAAGCCGTTGGGCCGTTGCGCGAGAAGTCGGCGAAACTGTAGCGCCCGAACATGCTCAGCTTGTCGCTCGATCTGAAATCAACGCGAACGTCGAAGCTGTCCTTGTCGAAGCCTTCGATGCCGGAAGCGACGTAATTATCAGCTGTGCCGTTCAAACGTCCCGGCGCGTTCGGCAGCGGGATCAGCTTCAGAACGTTGAGCGCCTGCTGTGACAATCTGGCAGTCGGAATTTTAGCGCCGGCGAACAGTTGGCGGCTGTCCAGGGAGCCATCCGGTTTGAAGACCGAAGTCGCCGGATCGTAGATATTCACTCCATACGCGCTCAGATCGCCCGTGCGCGCCGCCGCCGTCGGCACGGTCAACAGCTTGGTGCCGCCGGTCTTGCTGCGCAAACCTTCGTAATCGCCGAAGACGAAAAGCTTGTCCTTGATGATTCGTCCGCCGAGCGATCCGCCGAACTGATTCCTCAGAGTGTCGGGAACGAATTTGCCTGTCAGCGCATCCTTCTGGGATTGCACAAACGGATTGCGCGCTTGCAACACGTCATTTTGCCGGAAGAGGAACGCTGAACCGTGCAGGTCGTTGGTTCCGGATCGGGTCGAAACCGAAACCACGCCCGCCGTCGCCTGTCCGAATTCGGCGTCGTAATTCTGCGAAGTGATCTTGGTTTCGCCGATGGATTCAAAGTTCGGATTGATGACGATGATGCCCAGGATCGGGTCGCGGTTTTCGGTTCCGTCGAGTTGGTATCCGGTGCCGCTGAAATGCTGGCCGTTGACCATCGTCTGTGTCGAGCCTTGCGGGTTTTCGCTCGCGGCGTGCTGCCATTGCAATTGCTGCGTGCCGGGAGTGAGCAGGATGAACTTGGTGAAGTTGCGGTCGAGGATCGGCAGGTCTGTGACCTGGCGGGTCTCGAACGTGGTCGCCACGTCGGCGCGGTCGGTCTTGAGCAGCGGAGCTTCAGCGGTGATCGTGATCTCTTCGCTGACCTGTCCCGGTTGCAGCGACACGTTGACGGTCGAGGCCGTGTCAACGTTGACGACGACGGTTTCGATCACCGCCGTTTTGAATCCGCTGGCTTCGACCTTGATGCGATAGGTTCCGGGAATCAGGCGAGTCTGGTTGTAATTGCCTGATTCGTTGGTCCTGGTTGTCTCGCTCGAATTGGAGCCGATGTTGGTGATCGTCACCGTCGCTTTCGCCACGGCGGCGCCGCCGGAATCGGTGACAGTCCCGAAGACGCTGCCATAAACGGCCTGTCCTAGAGTCGAGACCGCAAACGCGCAGCAGACCATCAGGCTTAACGCGAGCAGAGAAAGCTTGCTGATGCTTCTCATATTGTCCTCCTGTTCCGAAGCCAGGATTGCCGGACAGTTACGATGATGTGGGGAAATCCTGCTCGGCCAATGTCTTTAATGATTAGGGTAATTGTGATCGGGCGCAGCATTCATTGCCCGTGCGCAAGACGCGCGCAATGATGTTTGCGCCCGACCAAGCGGCAAATGGCGCCGCCCCGATCACGCGATCAGGAAGGCGCTTCATCCCGGCAAAGCAAACTGATTTACAAATTATCCCAGCAGTAAGCCCAAGGTCTTTATCGGATTGTTGACGGCGGCGCTCGCCATTAGATTCCGGCGATGCGTCCGATTGGGAGGACGACATTACAGCTACGTGCCTTGCTTTGATAGTTACCGGGCGTATAATACGGTTACTTCCTTTTATTTCATTGCGTTACGCAAGGTTACATCAACGTTACAAGCTTTCTTAAAAAAGCCGCTACTTCGCCATGCACATCGCCAGAGAAGAAAAACTCGCCGCGTTGGACAGGATTCTTCACGGACGCGCATTGCACGGATCGGAAAACCTCAGAGCGTTCCTCCGGTTTGTAGTGGACAAATCTATTGAGAATCAGGAGGGACAACTCAAGGAGTACGTAATTGCTACCGAAGTCTTCGGACGCGGACGAGAGTTCGATCCGCGCGTTGATTCCGTTGTTCGGGTGCAGGCCGGAAGATTGAGGACGAAGCTGCACGAATATTATGAGACCGAAGGCAGAGATGACCCGATCATCATTGATATGCCGAAAGGCCAATACACACCGGTTTTCCTCTCTGCCTGGGAGAAGGAAGAGCGGGAGGCTAATGGCGAAGCGTCCACCGCTTTTGCCGTGAACGCCGCCTCGAATCATTCAGACGCTGCGCCCGCGATGGCCGGAGCCGTCGTTGGATACGCCAATGATTCCGCGCTTGATGCGGCGATTGCGCCGGCGTCGCGCAGCGTGATCCAGCCTCCTCGCGTGGGCGAACGGCTGCCTGCGCCGGCGAGTCGCTGGCAAATTGCGGCGCTGGTTTTCGCCTTTCTGTCGGTTCTGCTCGGCGCGCTCGCGTTTTTCTACCGCGCCAGGGCGATTGAGATGTCGAATTCAGCTAAGGGTGAGAGCGGAGCGCTCGATCGTCGCAAGATTGACCCGTTATGGGGAGACCTGCTGCGCTCCACCGAGCCGGTGCTGATCGTTTACAGCAACACGCTCTTTCGTGGCACGGCGGAAGGAGGAATGAAGCTGCTCAAGTCGCTTGATTCTCCGGGGAGCAGTCTCGGCTCGCCGAGCATTCCACAGAGCGAGACTGAGCAGAGCAAAGAGCCGGTGACCGAACTCTACACCGGCATCGGCGAAGTGATGGGTTCTTACTTCCTCGGCGATTTCTTCGCCAGGATGGGGCACACCTCGCGCGTCAAACGTAGTCTGCTGCTGACGTGGGAAGACCTGAAGACCGAAAATATCGTCGTGCTCGGCTCGCCGGCGGAAAACTTCTTCCTGCGTGATCTGCCGCAGAAGCAGGATCTGATCTTCAAGCCCATGCCGGACGACAACGGGAAACAAACGTTCGGCATCATCAACACCAACCCGCAGCCAGGCGAGCAGCGGCGTTATCTCGCCAAACAGGACGGTCCGTCGCGCAGCCAGATTTCGGAAGATTATGCTGTAGTCAGCCTGTTGCAGGGACTCGACGGCAAGAAAAGGATGCTGATCCTCGCCGGCATCACGACGCACGGAACTCAGGCGGCAGTCGAATACGTCACCAAGCCCGATTACATACGCGATCTGATCAACCATCTCAACACCGCGCCGTCTGGCGAAACGCCGAGACTGCCGACGAATTTTCAGACGCTGGTGAAGGTGAAGGTGAACGGCGGCGTGCCGGTGCACGTTTCGTATGTCACCCACCACAAGCTCGATCAACGGTAGCGGCTATTGCTCGATCTTTTCCAGATTGCCTTGCAATTTTTCCGCCATCGCAAACTCGCGCTTCGCATCTTCGGCCCGCCCCGTCTGCTGATAAACCTGGCCGAGCAGATAATGAGCCGATTTGTTGTTCGGGTCGAACTGGATCGCGCGCTTCAACATGCCTTCAGCCGTCGAGAGGTTCTTCTTCTTCAAATATGTCTTGCCGAGCAGGATATATGGGCCGCTGTAATACGGATTTAGCCAGATGGATTTTTGCAGCGGCGCAACCGCCTCGTCCCACTTCAACTGCCGCGTGTAAGCGTCGCCGAGTTTGTAATAAGCCATCGCGGCGCCGGGATTGAGCGCGATCTCTTTTTCCAGAAGCTTGATGCCTTCGTCGTAACGCGCGTGATAGATCGCCATCTGGCCGAGCAGGTAATGCGCCTGCGGGAGCTTAGGGTCTTTCTCGACGGCCTGTTTCAACTCGGCTTCGGCGGCTTCGTGAATTTCCAGCCGGATCATCATCTGCGCGGTGATCAGGTGCGCCGAGGCCGAATCGTTTGCTACGCGAAACATCCGCGAAAAAGATTCGCGCGCCTTCGTCGCCTGCCGCGTCTGGATGTAAGCCATTCCGAGCGCGTAGGTCAGTTCGTTGTTGTTCGGCGCCCAGACGAGGGTTTGTTCGAGGAAGGGAATTGATTGGGCGATGTGCCCGGCCATGTAACGCGCCAGCCCCAAAGCCTGCACGGCCTCGCGCCGCTCAACCGAATCCGGCGGCAGCTTGTCAACAACCGCAGCCAGCGTCTCAATCGCGCGCGGCAGGTCGTCCGCGTGGTAATACGCGACGCCCAGCAGATGCGCGACGCGAATCTCTTTCGAGTCAGGCAGCGATTGCAGTTTGGCGATGGCCGCTTTCGCATTGCCTTCGTTGATCAACGCGCGCGCTTCGGCGAGCGGATCCGATTGCGCCTGGGCGAGCAATTGAGCGGCGAAACTGCAAGAGAGAATAAAGGCCAGGATCAACTGTTTCATAGCGGATTCCATCAATGAAGATTGGGATCGTCGGTGGCGAAGCCTTCGGCTTGCGCGGCGGTCAGGAGACGGGCGTCGGCTGAAAGAAAGACAAGAGGAGAGGCTCCCGCAGCCTTCATTTCTGATCGACTGTAAATCGCCGAAGCCAATTGCGCTGCATCGTAAGCGCGCAGCGGATGTCGCTCAAGCAACCCCCTCGTTTCGCCGATGACAGTTTGTGACAGCGGAACGATGGCGTACTGCGAGTTAAAGATGAGATCGAGATCAATCATCACCAGCGCATAATCCGCCTGTGTAAGCGTGCGCTCCCGAATACACCGGTTGAGCGCGCTGTAGAGTTCGACCAGGCTGATTTGCGCTGTGATGATTGTGTTGTGAGCCGAGGGATCAGCCAACGCGGTGAACCAGGCGGAGCCTGTCTCGGCGACGTGACGTTTAACCAGCGCGCTGCTGTCGGCGTAATAGAATGCCATCAGCGCCCCTCACGTTCCTCGATGATTATTTCGGAGAGAGGTTTCCCGACTGATAAAACTTTGGCCAGTCTCTCTCTCTCCTCAGATGAAATCGGGCTTGGTGGAAATGGCTCCAGCGGCAGGTTGATGATTACACCGGCGTCAGCCAGCGCCTGAATCACGCGCCTCCGCTCATTGACCCGATCAATTTCCGGCTCTGTCACCTGTTTGACTTCGATCTCCACCTGCGCCTGCTCCGGCAAATCCAGCGGCGTGACCGGACGCAAAACTCCATTCGCATAGATTGCAGTAATCGTTTGACTCATTTATCGCCTCCTTGCGGCTGCAAGCATATCACTCTCAGAACTTGAATTTGAGCGCGAACTGGAAATTGCGCACCGGGTCGGCGCCGAAAAACGCCGTCGTGTAAATGCGCCCCAGGCTCGGACTCGCGTTCAATTTTCCGCTCTGATCGAACGATCCGATGAAGGAATCGGGATTGCCGAGGTTGACGTGATTGAAGACGTTCACCGATTCGACTCGGAACTCAAGCTCCTTCGTTTCAGCGAAGCGGAATTTTTTGAACAGCGACGCGTCGGTGCGCCAGTAGCCGGGGCCGCGTAGCGCGTTGCGTTCCTGATTGCCGAATTTGCCTTTGCCAGGGTTCGAGAACGCCGACGTGTCGTAAGAATACTGCGTGCCCGACAGGCGCGGCTTCGGATTGCCGCTGACATTCGGGCGGCAGGGGCCGGTGTCAATGTTCGCGCCCGCGTCGTAGCAATTGCTGTACGGCAACCCGCTCTGGATCGTCGTGTTCGAGTTGATCTGCCATCCGCCGATCAGCCAATCCAGCGGGCGCGAAACTCCGCCGAAGATTCTTTTGCCTTTGCCTATCGGCAACTCCCAGATTTGAGAGAAGACGAAGCTGTGCGTGCGATTCCAATCGGCGACGCCGCGATTGAGCGCCTGGTCGTGGATGAAATAATCCTGCGCGTCCTGCAACGATCGTTGCAAAGTGTAATGCGCCAGGATCGCGTAGCCGTCCGAAAACCGCTTGGTCAGTTTGAACTGCGCCGAATCGTAGCGGTCGTCGGCGCAGTTGCAGAAGAAATCAATTGATTGCGTCCAGCCGAATTTGTTGAAGAGCGGGCGACGTTGATCGCGCGTGAGGCTGCCGAATCCGGCGAGCGTCGGCTGGTTCACGTCGAATTGCGGCCCGTCGCCCGCGAAAACGTGCGTGCCTTTGTTGCCGACGTATGCGGCTTCGACGGCGATTGTGTTGGTCAGTTGATATTGCGCCGTGACGTTGTAAGCGTCCACGCGCGGCAAACGCTGCCTGTCAGGGATCGCGCGCGCGAAAACTCCATCGGGCAAAAAGAAACGACCGTTCGTTGGCAATGTCGTGTTCGGCTTGCCGCCGTTTTTCGGCGTGTTATCCAAACCGAAAAACGCGGTGAACGCGGGCGGCCCTGATGCGAGCGTAAACACGCGGTCGAAATTCGACGGCGCGTTCAACCGCTGCACGGCCAGCGCCGGCAGGTTCTGCGTCACCGTGTGACCGAAGAGCGAACCGAAAACGCCGATGTCGTAGCTGCGGCCATAACCCGCGCGGATGACCAGCTTGTCAGTGGCTTTGTACGCTACGCTCAGGCGCGGCGCGAAATTCAAATTGTTCTCGACATTGCCGCTGAGCGACGTGTCGCCGACGCCCGCGACTTTGATTTCGCCTGTGTTCAGATCGAGAAAGCCGCCATTGCCGGGTTTGTTCACGGACTGCGGATTGATCACGTCCAGACGTAGGCCGTAATTGACGGTCAACTTCGGCGTCGCGCGCCACGTGTCCTGGCCGTAATAAAAATGCCGCCACTGGCGTTCGCGCGCGTCGGTGTTCGAGCTGATGTAACGCCCGAACTGCGTCACATCGCCGAGCAGGAACGTCGCCAGACCGAGTCCGCCTCCCTCGACGCCGCGCGTGCGTCCGGTGTCGAACGTCAATTCGCCCGAACGATGAAGGTCTGACGGCACCCGCAGGTTGTAAGCGCGGCGAACGTCCGCTCCGAATTTGACGGTGTGGTCGCCGTAAAATTTCGTCGTGTTGCTGACGAACTGAAACTGGTTCTCTTCCTGATTGAGCGGGCAGCCGCAGCGATTGACGAACTGGCCCGAACCGAAATTGAAGCCCTTCCTCAACTCATCCGAGCCGAAGCCGAAGCCGCCCGCGATGTTTTGCCGCCTCGGATCAATCACGAAACCGGCGAACAGACCGGAACTGAATTCGTCCAGATTCAATCCGGGCACGCCGACGTCGCTCGCGGTCTTTCTGCCGAAATCGGACGGCAGCACGTTGAGCGCGTATCGGAAATAGCCGAAGCGAAAATCCGTGATGAGCGTGTCGTTCAAGGTGTAATCGAATCCGTAAGCGAGGCTCTGATTGCGGACTTTCGATTGGCCGCCGAATGAAACGATCTCCGGCCCGCCGCCTTCGCCGAAAGCCGTCGGGCCGGTCAGCCTGAAATCGGCGAAGCTGTAACGGCCAAACATGTTCAACCTGTCGCTGTTGCGCGCGTCAATGCGAATGTCGAAGCTGTCTTTGTCATAACCTTCGCTGCCCGACGCGACGAAATTGTCGAGCGTGCCATTGGCGGGCGCATTCGACACGTTCGGCAGCGGGATCAGCTTCAAGATGTTGAGCGCCTGCGGCGACAGGCGGTTCTGCGGGATGATGTTGCCGGGAAACCGGTCTCGACCGATGAGATTGCCCTGCGCGTCAACGACCGAGGTGTTCGGATCGAAAATCATGCCGACCAGACTCTTTGGATCGTTGGACAGGTACTCGCTTAAATCGCCGGTGCGGGCTTTAGCCGTTGGAACTATCAGCAACCGCGAACCGCCGATCTTGCCTCGCCAGCCTTCGTAATCGCCGAAGAAGAAAAGCTTGTTTTTGATGACCGGGCCGCCGATTGCGCCGCCGAACTGGTTGCGCAGCGTGTCGGGAATGAATTTGCCTGTGGTCGGGTTCTTTTGAAATTGCGAGAGCGGATTACGCGCTTGCAGCGTGTCGTTCTGGCGGAACAGGAACGCAGCGCCGTGCAGTTCGTTCGCGCCGGATTTGGTTGCGACCGAAACCACGCCCGCGATGGCCTGGCCGAACTCGGCGTCATAATTTTGCGAAGTGATCTTGGTTTCGCCGATGGCCTCAAAATTTGGATTGATGACGATCAGGCCCAGGATCGGATCGCGGTTCTCCGTGCCGTCCAACTGAAAAGCCGTGCCGCTGAAATGCTGGCCGTTGACCATCGTCTGCGTCGAGCCTTGCGGATTTTCAGCCGTCGTCTGTTGCCAGCCCAGTTGCTGAGCGCCGGGCGTGAGCAAAACGAATCTGGTGAAGTTGCGGTCGAGGATCGGCAGGTCGGTCACCTGACGAGTTTCAAACGTCACAGATACGTCGGAGCGGTCGGTTTTGAGCAGCGGTGGCGGCTCGCTGATCGTGATCTGTTCGTTGATCTGGCCCGGCTGCAAAACGACGTTCGACTCCGAAGCCGTGTCAACATTGACCACGACTGTTTCAATCACCGCCGATTTGAATCCATCGGCTTCCACTTTGATGCGGTACTTGCCGGGAATCAATCGCGTCTGGGTGAAATAGCCCGATCCGCTGGTCTGAGCCTTTTCGCTGACGCCAGTGCCGGTGTTGGTGATCGTCACCTTCGCGTTCGCCACGGCGGCGCCTCGCGCGTCGGTTATCGTTCCGAAGACGCTGCCGTAAACAGCCTGAGCCATAGCCGACGCTTCGAGCGAGCAGCAGATGGCCAGAGCGAAAATAAATTGCGAGAACTTCTCGGCGGTTTTCATGAACTCCTTCTCCGTTTCAGTCGCTTGTTTAAAGTCTGTCTGTGATGTGATTGATTCAATGATGGCGGAGCATAGCATAAACCGGCGCGCGGATTTAATGGGTCGAGACAGGGTGGCGCGGATGATCTCTTCGTTTGCGGCGGCAGAGTTTGCGGAGGCCGCAGGCCGAGATTATATTGTCGCGGTTATGCGAAACCTGCGTTCGTCACTTCAACAATCAGTTCAACAACTCTGCCTGATCGCCGCGCTGTTGTGCGCGCCTGTCTATTTTGCGTTCGGGTGGCAGAACGCCAAGCCCGCCGAAAAAGACAATGGTTACGGCGTGACGTTCACCAACATCGCCCGCGCCGCCGGCTTGACGCATAAGACTGTCTACGGCGATGAGCGCAGGAATAAGTATTTGCTCGAAACGACCGGCTGCGGCGTGGCCTGGTTCGATTACGACAACGACGGCTGGCTCGACCTCTTCTTCGTCAACGGGACTCGACTGGGCGGCATGTCGAAAGGGCAGGAGCCAACGACGCATCTTTACCGCAACAAGCGTGACGGGACATTCGAGGACGTTACGAAACAGGCTGGTCTGGCTCGCACGGGCTGGGGGCAGGCTGTCTGCATCGGCGATTACGACAACGACGGCGACGATGATCTGTTCATTTCGTACTACGGCCACAACGCGCTCTACAAAAACAACGGCGACGGAACCTTCGCCGACGTTTCGGAGAAAGCGGGCGTGGCGGGCGCAAAGACGCGATGGGGAAGCGGCGCGGCGTTTGTTGATTACGACAAGGACGGCGACCTCGACCTGTTCGTGGCTAATTACATTGATCTCGATCTGAAGACCGCGCCGACGCCTGAAACTGGCCCGTGTTTGTACAAAGGCGTGATGGTTGCCTGCGGCCCGCCCGGACTGGAAGGCGGCAAAAACATTCTGTACAGGAACAACGGCGACGCGACGTTCACCGACATTTCGGACAAAGCCGGTATTCTGAAAACCTACGGCACATACGGCCTCGGCGTGATCACGGCGGATTTCGACAACGACACGTGGACTGATATTTACGTGGCGAACGATTCGGCCCCCGCCGCGCTTTATCACAACAACAAAGACGGCGCATTCACCGACATCGGCGTCGAAGCGGGCGCGGCATATTCAAGCGACGGCAAGCCGCAGGCTGGAATGGGCGTGGGCATTGGCGATTTCGACGGCGACGGATTGCTCGACATCTTCAAGACAAACTTCTCCGGCGACACTTCGACGCTATACCGCAATCTGGGCGTGAAGTCCGGCTTGTTGAGCTTCGACGACGTGACGTTCACCGCCGGCATCGGCGTCAACACGCGCTTTCTGGGCTGGGGTTGCGGGTTCGTGGATTTCGACAACGACGGCTGGCTCGATATTTTTCTGGTCAACGGCCACGTTTACCCCGAAGTCGAGAAACTGACGACAGAGGCTGGATACCCGCAGCGCAAGGTGCTCTATCAGAATCTGCGCAACGGTTCGTTCAAAGACATCACTGAAAAAGTCGGCGGGCCGCTTTTGGAGACGACGGCGAGTCGCGGCTGCGCGTTCGGCGATTTCGACAACGATGGCGACGTGGATGTTGTGATCAACCCGGTCAACGACGTTCCGGTTTTGCTGCGGACTGATTCGGCGACGAAAAACAACAACTGGGTTTCGGTCAAACTCATCGGCGTGAAATCGAATCGCACGGGCGCGGGCGCGCGGATCAAAGTTGTAACAGAAGACAAGACGCAGATTGACGAAGTTCGCAGCGGCGGCAGCTACTATTCGCAAAACGACCTGCGCCTCCATTTCGGTTTGGGCAAGGCGGCTAAGGTGAAGACGATTGAAGTCCGATGGCCGAGCGGCGCAGTTGACACCTTGAACGATGTGGCGGCGGGCCAGGTCGTCTTCATCAAGGAAGGCGCCGGGCAAATTAAACCCGCGAGCCGGAACACGGTGAAGCAATAAACGCGCGAACTCACATCCTGCCCGCAGCGTAGAAGCGGGAAAGCATTCCAGACTTCCGACGGAGGAAAATATGTTTTGCCCATCTTGCGGCTTTGAATACACGCAGAAAACGAACTACTGCAAACGCTGCGGCTCTGGCTTAGGTTCTTCGGACAAGACTCCGGCGCCGCAAATGCCCGGACTGAAGATCACGGGCGTATTTTTTGTGATAGCCGCTTTCGCACTGTTTAGTTTGATCTACGTCTTCGAGTTTTACGAAGACATGTTGAACCGGGGAAGAGGCCGAGATGAAGCGATGATCCCATTCGTATTCGGCATCGCGCTGATCGGCGCGGTTGTCGGATTGCTCTCCTGGCAATTGTCGCGGATGATCACCACGGCGCGAAGGCATACGGAGCAGGATCGGCCAACGTTCCCGGCGATCCCAACATTCCCAACATCAGCGGATGTTCAGCCGCAGATTGCCGCGCCGAAAGACCAAATTCCAAACGTCATTGAACGTCCGAGCGTCTCCGAACATACGACGCGGCAGATGGCCGGCAGATACAGAGGTCCAAACGCGGATGCGTAACCGCGTGGTAATAAGTGAGAAGCCCTCACGAATTTAAAGCTTGACAGCGTTCCCATAAACGATGAGAATCCGCCGCGACGGTTTGGAACCCCTCCATCCGCATCATGCCAGGTTTCCCCCCTGCCCTGCTTTTCATTCAAGGAGAACCATATGCTCAGGCTGAAAACATTGCGTTTCGCTTTGTTGACTCTTGCCCTGACGACGCTCGTCAATCTCGCGTTCGTTTCAGCGACGTTCGCCAACGATAAAGACGGTCGTTGGCATGACAGCGACAAGAAGTCGGGGAAGTTCACCAACAGTCACGATGCTCGCGATGGTCGGTGGGACGGTCGCAGCTACAAATCGAAAGACAAAAACAAGTGGGACGATGATGACGATGATCGTCGTGGCAAACGGCGTAATCGTGATTGGGATGACGACGACCGTCGCGGCAAACGGCGTAATCGCGATTGGGATGACGACGACCGTCGCGGCAAACGGCGTAATCGTGATTGGGATGACGACGACCACCATAACAAACGTCGTAATGGCGGCTGGGATGATGATGATCGGCGTAACATCGGCTGGCGCTATCGCAACTGGCCGCGTCGCTGGCGCGATTGATCAATCAGCCTGCGCCATCATTGGCGCAGCGCTGAAATGATGAAAATTGGCGGGGCAATTCGCCAAATTGCCCCGCCTTTCCTGAGGAGATCGAATGCTCGTTGGCGTCAATTACCCCTGGATTGATTACGCCTGGGATTTCGGCGATCCGCCTTCAGCCTGGGTCAACCCACAACACGCCGCCGAATGGCGTGAGAAGAAGCGCAAACAGATCGCCGACGATTTTCGCGCATTCGCCGAAATGGGCCTGTTCGCCGTGCGCTGGTTCATGCTGGCCGATGGGCTGAGTTACGGCGTGGGCGATGAAGCGCCGAGGAAAGTCGGCGGCAGGTGGACATTCGATCCGCTCCCGCGTGAACACCATTTCCACAAACAACTCTGCGATGATTTCGAGTTCGTGTTGAAGACCTGCGCCGAACTCAAGATCAAATTCGTGCCCTCGCTGATAGATTTTCACTGGTGTCATCAGGGCGTGGTGGCCGACGCCGGCGCCAACATCGTCAAAGGCGGGCGGTTCGACATCGTTTGCGATCCGGCCAAAAGCCGCGCGTTTTTCGACGCCGCGCTCGAACCGCTGCTGGAAATTTCATTGCGCTACCCCGGCGCAATCTACGCCTGGGAATTGATCAATGAACCGGAGTGGGTGACCGAGACGCGGTCGTTGATGAGGATTCGTCCGGACGAGAACAAAACCGTGACGCAGGACGAGATGTCAGCTTTCATCGCTGAAGGCGTCGGACGAATCAACGCGAAACGCTTACCCGATGGCCGTCAGGCGTTCCGGTCAACTGTGGGTTTTGCGCATTGGGATGCGATCCGCGATTGGGATTCCGCCGGGTTGGGCGTCACGCTGCACCAGTTTCATTACTACGCGCCGGACAAGAGAGAGATTCCGAAGCACAACTTCTCGGACGAATACCCGTGCTTTGTTGGTGAGTTCGCCACGACCTTTCATCGCGGCTGGCCTGATTTGAAGAAACAGGATTTGGCGCGAACGATCTCGGCTCGATTGCAGTGTCTTGACGGAAAGTGCTACCCGTCTGTTTTTCTCTGGTCAGCGCGAGCGACCGACGAGGCGACCACCTGGGTCGATGCCGACCGGCAGGAAACCATCAGCTTCATCAGGGCTTCGACGGTTGGTGGTGGTAATGATGTGGCTTGACGTCAGGTGTCAGGTGTCAGGTGTTTTTGATCCGTTTTCATCCTCGCTCTCATCAACACCGAAATAACGCAGCCATTCGTCGAAATCATCATCTTTGACGCTCGGCTCTTCCTCCGATGTGGCGGCGATGGTTTCATCCAGCATCCGCCGGAATTCGCCTGATCGCATCACGCGCACGCCGCAAACGGCGACGCGCGCGGCCAGCCTGCCATCCGAAGTCACGACAACGAGGTTTTTCCTGTTGCGTTCGGCCTCGACCATCTCGATGATCCGTGTGTCGGCGTCGGATCCCAGGCGTGAGTAAAAAATCCTGACGCCGCGATAGCTCGATCCGTCGGGGAATTGCTGATCCGGCGCGCCGTCGAAAACGACTGTCAGACGCAGCTTTTTCGCCGCAGCCAGCCGCGTCAGTTCCTGCATCAATCGCCGCCGCGAACCCGGTTTGTCGCGATGCCATCCGACTCGCTGGCCGATCACGTTGTTGCCGTCAATCAAGTACATTTGGTTAAGTACATTCGGTCAAGCGCAGTTGGTCAAGAGCATCGGATCACTTGCTGCGAACGGACAGGCTTTTGACAACAGCCACCATCTCTTCCGGCTCGACCGGTTTGGCGACGTGTATTCTGTAACCGGCCTTGAACGCGTTCATCCGGTCTTCGGCGCGGTTGAGAGAAGTCAGCGCGACAGCGGGCAGACGCCAGTCGCGTCCCTGTTCCCACTCGCGGATCCGGCGCATCAGGCTGTAACCGTCTTCCTCAGGCATTCCGATGTCGCAAACGAGCACGTCGGGCCAGTTCGGTTGCGGCGGTTCGATGATCATCGCAAAAGCTTCGACAGCAGAACCGACGGGCGCCACTTTCGCGCCGCTCTCTTCGAGTATCGTTGTGACCAGCGCGCGCGCATCTTCTTCGTCGTCCACCAACAGCACGCTCACACCCTCAAGCATTGCGGATTGCGGATTGCGGATTGCGGATTGTTCCGCCTCTCGATCTTCTCCAATCCGCAATCCGCAATCCGCAATCCGCAATGGCAAAGTGACGGTGAAGGTCGCGCCTTCTCCTTCGCCCGCGCTCCTCGCTTCGATCTCGCCGCCGTGCATCTCGACCAGTTGTTTGACCAGCGCCAAACCCAGCCCCAATCCGCTGTGGCGGCGCGAATGCGAAGTGTCCTGCTGGGTGAAGCGGTCGAAGAGGCGCGGCAGGAATTCAGGCGCAATGCCCTGGCCGGTATCGCTGACCGTGAGCGTCACGCGGGACTCCGCGCGTTCGAGCGTCACTTCCACCCGCCCGCCTTCAAACGTGAATTTGATGGCGTTGGCGAGCAGGTTCCAGACGATCTGATGCAACCGCTCGGCGTCGCCTGTGATCTGCGCGGCCTGCGGGTCGAGTTTCGATGTGAGCACGATGAGTTTCGATTCCGCCGCCGGGCGCGCCGTCTCGACCGCGTCATTGATCACACTGACGAGATCAACCGGCCCGACATCCAGCCTCAGCTTGCCGGTGATGATGCGGGCCGTGTCGAGCAAGTCGTCAATCAGCGCCTTCTGCCGCTCGCCGTTGCGGCGGATGGTCTCGAACGCCCGCAGGGCTTCTTCGGGATCGAATTCCCGTTTGGCGCACTGGATGCGGGCGTAACCGAGCATCGCGTTCAGCGGCGAGCGCAGTTCGTGCGTGACGATGGCGAGGAATTCGTCTTTGGCGCGATTGGCGTCTTCGGCCAGACGCCGCGCGTGTTGTTCGCGTTGAAGCGACAGATCGCGCTCCTGCTCGATGCGTTTGCGCCCGGTGATGTCCCGGATGACGCTCAACAGCATCCGCTCTCCGCCGATGTCCGCGCCGTTGGAACTGACTTCGACGGGGAACACGCTGCCGTCCTTGCGCTGGTGCCGTGTCTCGAAGAGGATGCCCTCGGCGTCCGCTTTGGCCATTTGGGTGGCCACGTCCGGCAATGTGCCGGGAGCGCGCAAATCAAAGATGCTCAGCTTCAGCAGGGTCTCGCGGTCGTAGCCGTATGCGGCGGCGGCGGCGTGATTGGCTTCGATTATGTGGCCATCACGCAACCGAATCAGCAGGACGATGTCGCGCGCCAGTTCCGAGAGCAGTTCGTACCGCCTGAGAATTCCCTCGGCCTGTTTGCGTTCGGTGATGTCGCGCAGAATGACGGTGAAGAGGCGCTGGCCTGCGACATTCACCTGCGAGATGGAAGCTTCGATGGGGAAATCTTCGCCGCTGGCGCGCCTGCCATTGACCGAGTCAATCGCTCCCATCTGACGGCCCATTTGGCGACTGGATTCGCCATTTTCGCCGAACCGCCGGATGTGAGTTTCGTGCGCGGCGCGGGCATGCTCAGGGATGAAGCGATTGATCGGTTGTCCGACGGCCTCGGCGGCTGGGCAGCCGAACATTTGCTCGGCGGCGGTATTGAAGAGGACTATGCGCTGGCGGTCGTCAACGGTGATGATAGCGTCCATCGCCGATTCGATGATGCCGGTCAGACGCTCATCAAGCAGTCTTTGCGCCGCGAGCGCTTCTTCCAGCTTGTGGTTCTGCTCGATCAACGCGCGCCGCTGCAATTCGTTCTCGCGCCGCAGCGCCACGCGCTCGATGGCGTTATTGATCGCATGCAGCAGGTCAACCGGGGTAAGCGTGGTTTTGTCCAGATAATCCTGCGCGCCCGCTTTGATCGCCGCGACAGCGACAGTGGTATATTCCTCCGCTGTCAGCATCACCACCGGGCAGACCGCTTCCCCGCGTTCTCCTGCGAGGGCCGTGATCGCCGCCAGAACTTCCAGTCCATTGGCGCCGCGCAGCCGGTAATCGAGCAGAATGCAATCCGGCTGCGTCTCGCGGCACAGCGCTACGGCTTCTTCGCCCGTCCCGGCCTCCAACACGCGGTAACGCCATTCCTCGTCCATCAGCAAATAGCGCCGGTAGACGTGGCGGTCTTCCGGAGTGTCATCCACGATAAGCACGGTGCGCTGTTGTCCATCTTTGACGTTGGTCTTCATTCCATCTCCTTTCGTCTGCACCACGGCGTGGACAGGCGCCGCTTCAAACCACCAAGCGCTTATGGAAGATTGTGAGATTTAACGCCTCGGCGCCGCTAACCATCTCGCCGAAGCGCGAAGCTAAAATCAAACGTGGGTGAGGAGCAAGAATACGCGAGCCCAGGCTCGCCTTTATCAATGTTGATCTTTGTTGATCTTTGAAATTGGAACTGCGGACCGGGGAAGCTGATGACATCTTTTTACGAAGTCTTCACCAGACTCACGCTGTCCGCCGAACTGTTGCCTAACATCGTAGAGTTTCAACCGCCGTTTTCCAAGCCCGTCAGGGAAAATGCGCAGACCCTGGCAGGCCGGCGCAATTCCATCCGCCTCGCCTGCTGATTAAAAATCGCGAGGCGATGTCCGCTCAGACATACCAATTTTGCGGGCTTCGATATAGACTCGCCGGGCATTTAAGTCTGATCCCTTCTCAAACAGGGTTACTGCTCAGCCCTCTTCGTCGCATAGCGACGGTTTGATTTTAGACAGGTCGTTTACGGCCTGTATGAGACGCCAAGTAATACATTTCGTCGCGTAGCGACGATTGAATCAATTGCGATGCTGGTTTCAACCGTCGCTACGCGACGTGAAAATCGTTTGCCTTTGCCTGCAGGCCGTAAACGACCTGTCTAAAATCAGACCGTCCCGCTGGGACAAAGAAGGGCTGAGTGGTTGCCAAACAGGAACAAAATGAAATCTCGCTACAAAGTTCTCACTCTCCTCTTTTTTCTTTCGATCATCACTTATCTTGACCGCGTTTGCATTTCGGTCGCAGGCCCGCGCATGCAGGAGGATTTGGGCATCACGCCGGAGCGGTGGGGTTGGGTGGTCGGCGCGTTCACGCTCTCGTATGCGATATTCGAAATTCCCGGCGGCGCGATGGGCGACCGCATCGGCGCGCGCCGCGTGCTGACGCGAATCGTCGTCTGGTGGTCGGTGTTCACGAGCCTGACCGGAATGGTGTCGAATTTTTTCGTGCTGCTGTTCACGCGCTTTATGTTCGGCGCGGGCGAGGCGGGAGCTTATCCCAACAGTTCGTCGAGCATCTCGCGCTGGTTTCCGGTGGCCGAACGCGCGCGCGCTCATTCCTTCGTGTGGATGGCCAGCCGCATCGGCGGAGCGGTCTCGCCGTTGCTGGTCGTGCCCATTCAACGGGCCTATGGCTGGCGAGCTTCGTTTCTGGCCTTTGGCGTCATCGGCCTTGTGTGGGCGGTGATCTGGTACTGGTGGTATCGCGACAACCCGGCGGAAAAACCGGGCGTCAGCAAACAGGAGTTGGAAGAAGTCGGCGAAAGCTCGCCCAGAGCCGCGCATCGGGGATTGCCCTGGGGCGTAGCGCTGCGCGATTGGAACCTGTGGAAGATCATGCTGATGTACCACACCTATTGCTGGGGCAGTTATTTCTATCTCTCGTGGCTGCACACCTACTTGCAGAAAGGTCGTGGATTGACCGAAGGCGAAATGGCCACGTTCTCGACACTGCCGTTCATCGTGGGCGCGTTCGGCAACCTGCTCGGCGGTAGTTTGAGCGACTGGCTGGTCAAACGGCGCGGATTGAAGTTCGGGCGGCGAGCGGTTGGCGCGACCGGGCTGGCGCTTTCGGCTGTGTTTATGCTGCTGGCGGCGCTGACCGGGAACAAATGGGCGGCGGTGGCCTTTCTGACTCTGGGTTACGGCAGCATGGATTGCATGTTGCCGGTGTCGTGGGCCGTCTGTCTGGATGTCGGGCGCAAGTACGCCGGGACGGTCAGCGGAACGATGAACATGGCCGGGCAGGTCGGGTCGTTCTCGTCGTCGGTGCTCTTCGGCTACCTGGTGACGTGGTTCGGCAGTTACAACGCGCCGCTCATTCCGATGGCGGCGTTGCTCTTCGCCAGCGCGCTCTTTTTCCTGCGCATTGATCCGACAAAGCAACTCGTCCCTGAAGGCGAATTGAAAGAGGCGGTTGCCGGATGAAAATTTGAAATAAGCCAAAACCTGTAACCGACCGCCAAAGACCTATAAGTTTTCCCTCCGACGCGCCGCCTGATTGAGTCAGCGAGGAGAAATTTATAGGTCTTGGCTTTTTGGCGCTGGGTTTTTAGGATTCATGAAGATTGTCCATGACGGGTCGTTTACGAAGCCATCATCGCCGGGTATTATATGGCTGCGTAATTAATCCCTGAATGCCTGATTTGATCTGGAACTCTCCCGCCTTGAAGCTGTCCTCTCGCGCAGCGCTCTCCCCAAAAATGATTGTTGAGGTGTTGAAATGATGAGATTCGGGAAACGTTTGTCTTATGCGTTCCGGTGCTTCTCTTCGGTGCTCTCGAAGGGTGAGATTCCGGCGGAGATTGCGCCGGAGCTGATCGCGGAGCAGGCGCCGCTTCCTGCGGAGGAAATTCCGGCTGAGGCTTTGCCAGCAGCGGAGTCGGTGGATCGCGCCGTGCAGGCGCTCGCTTTGCTGCAACGCGACGGGCGGCTGATAGATTTCATTACCGAAGACATTGCGCCGTATCAGGACGCGCAGATCGGCGCCGCCGTGCGCGACGTTCACGAAAGCTGCCGCAAGGCGCTCGATCATTATTTCGCGCTCGAACCGGTGATCGCTTCGGAAGAAGGGCAGCCGGTGACCGTCGAGCCGGGATTCGATCCGGCGGCGGTCAAGCTGATCGGCAACGTCACCGGCAGTCCGCCGCTTCGCGGTGTGCTTCGCCATCGCGGCTGGCGCGTCGCTGAAGCGCATCTGCCGCCGCTGCCAGCCGACGGCGGGCGTTCGATCATCGCGCCTGCGGAAGTGGAAATAATGTGAGGGGAGTGGAGAGTAGGGAATAGGGAGCGGGGTCAATTCCCCATTCCCCATTCCCCACTCCCTACTCCCCTTTATTGGAGGGGAAACTGTGGACACGCGATACATCGTTGGCATTGATCTGGGGACGACCAATTCGGCTCTCGCCTATTTTGACAACGCGCAGCCGGAAGAAGGCGCGCGCATCGAAGTCGGGGCCATTCCTCAACTCGTGAATCCGGGTGAAGTGGAGGAGCGTTCGCTGATGCCTTCATTTCTATTCGTTCCCGGCGAAATGGATTTCCCGAAAGGCAGTCTGGCGTTGCCCTGGGATCGCAATCCGCAGTTCGTGATCGGCGAACTGGCGCGCAAACGCGGCGCTGAAAATCCCGCGCGGCTGATCTCGTCGGCTAAATCGTGGCTGTCGTACGCGGCGGTCAATCGAGCCGCGCCGATTCTGCCCTGGCAATCGCCCGAAGAAGTTCCGAAGCTTTCGCCTGTGGACGCGTCGGCGCGCTATCTGGAATACCTGCGCAGCGTGTGGGACAGCCGGATGGCGAGGAAGGCGCCGGAACTGGCTCTGAGCGAGCAGGAAATCTTTTTGACTGTTCCGGCCTCGTTCGACGAAGAGGCGCGCGAGTTGACACTGCGCGCCGCCGAACAAGCCGGGCTGCGTCGCGTCACGTTGCTGGAAGAACCGCAGTCCGCTTTCTACGCCTGGATCGAGGCTCAGGGCGACGCGTGGCGCAAGCGCGTCAAAGTCGGCGACCTGATTCTGGTTTGCGACGTGGGCGGCGGCACGACCGATTTCAGCTTGATCACGGTTTCGGAAGAGGGCGGCGAACTCGCGCTGCGCCGCGTGGCGGTGGGCGATCACATCCTGCTCGGCGGCGACAACATGGATTTGTCGCTCGCCCGGTTGCTGCAGCAGCGGCTGGAAGACGAAGGCCATCGCATTGACACCTGGCAACTGCAATCGCTCTGGCATCAGGCGCGGATCGGGAAAGAGCGGCTCTTCTCGGAGCCGAAAAGCAAGAAGCAGCCGATCACCGTGCTCGGCAAAGGCACGAAGCTGGTCGGCGGCAGCGTCAAGACCGAACTGCTGCGCGAAGATGTCGAACAATCTCTGGTCGAAGGCTTCTTTCCGCTTGTGGCCAACACCGAAATGCCTGTGCGACAGCGCCGCATCGGATTTCAGGAACTCGGCCTGCCTTACGCCGCTGACCCCGCGGTCACCAAACACCTGGCGCGCTTTCTGGCGCAACAAACCGCCAACAGTCCCGACGCCGCCGCGATACGTCGCGGCAAGAGCGGATTCGCCTGCCCGACGCACATTCTGTTCAACGGCGGCGTGATGAAAGCGGCGTTGTTGCGCGAACGTCTGGTCGAAGCGCTCAACAACTGGCTGATGGCTGAAGGATTCGAGCCGCTGGGTACGAAGGAGGTTTTAGACGCGCCAGACCTCGATCACGCCGTAGCGCGCGGCGCTGCTTATTACGGCAGAGCGCGGAGCGGTCGCGGAGTCCGCATCCGCAGCGGCGCGCCGCGCACTTATTACATCGGCGTCGAAAGCGCGATGCCCGCCGTGCCCGGATTGCCCGCGCCGCTCAAAGCTCTCTGCGTCGTTCCGTTCGGAATGGAAGAAGGCACGGAGGCGAAAATCCCAAACCGCGAATTCGGCCTGGTCGTTGGCGAACCGGCGGAGTTTCGTTTCCTAAGCTCAACCGTCCGCAAGCAGGATCAGATCGGCGGAATGGTCGAAGACTGGGGCGCCGATGAGATTCAGGAGCTAAGCCCGCTGGAAGTGACGCTCAAAGTTGAGGGGCAGGAAGAAACCGTGATGCCAGTGCGGCTGGAAAGCCGCGTCACTGAGATCGGCACGCTGGAACTGTGGTGCGTGTCGCGCGACGGGCAACAGCGATGGAAGCTGGAATTCAATATTCGGGAGAAGGACGAGTCTTAACGATTGTCTGCCACAGAGCCACAGAGCCACAGAGGGGAAAGAGAAGAGGGCATCACGTCGAGCGCCCTCCTTGCTCTCTGTGGCTCTGCGGCTCTGTGGCGAATCAATTATTTTGAGTCTGATTTAGCAGCGCATGGAAGTATCGAGCCGCTACTTAATCGGGATTGATCTCGGCACGACCAATTCAGCCGTCGCCTACGTTGACACGCAGGAGCCGATAACCGGCGACACGCCGGCAATTCACGTCTTCAATGTCCCGCAACTCATCGCTGAAGGAGAAGTCGGCGCGCTGCCGACGTTGCCTTCGTTTCTCTATTTCGCAAACGAGCAGGACGCGCCCGGCAGTCTGCGGCTTCCGTGGGATGAGCGGCCCGAAGCTGTCGTCGGCGTTTTTGCGCGCGAGCAGGGCGCGCTCGCGCCCGGACGTCAAGTCGCTTCGGCCAAATCCTGGCTCAGTCACGACGCCGTTGATCGCACGGCGAAATTATTGCCCTGGGGGGCTGAACATGCTGAACAAGTCTGTTCGCCCGTTGAGGCTTCGACACGTTATCTCGCCCATCTGCGCGACGCGTGGAATTACGCGATGGCCAAAGGCGACGGCGAGTTGCTATTCGAGCGGCAGGAAATTGTTTTGACCGTGCCTGCGTCGTTTGACGAAGAGGCGCGCGAATTGACCGTGAAAGCGGCGCGCGACGCCGGATTCCAGAAGTTGACTTTGATCGAAGAGCCGATGGCCGCTTTTTACGCCTGGATCGTTACACATCGGCGAACGCTCAAACGATATTTGAAAGACGGCGACCTCGTTCTGGTTTGCGACGTGGGCGGCGGCACAACCGATTTCAGTTTGATCCGCGTGCAGATCGAAGGCGGCGAAATCAAATTCGAGCGCACGGCGATTGGCGAACACCTGCTGCTCGGCGGCGACAACGTTGATCTGGCGCTGGCGCGGCGCGTGATGGAGAAGCTCGGCAATCCCAAACTCAGCTTGCGGCAGCAGAACGCATTGCGGCGGCAATGCTGCGCCGCGAAAGAAAAACTGCTCAGCGACGGCAGGCTCAAGCGCGTTCCGGTCAATGTTCTCGGCGGCGGGCGGGCGCTAGTCGGCGGAACGCTCAGCACGGAACTCACGCGGCAGGAAGTTGAAGAGACGCTGGCTGACGGCTTTCTCCCAGGCTCCGCGCCCGATGAACTGCCCGCGCGCGAACGGCGAACAGGGCTGCGCGAACTCGGCCTGCCTTACGCCAGCGATCCGGCGATCACAAAACATCTGGCCGCATTCCTGACGAAGAGCAGGGAGTGGGGAGTGGGGAGTGGGGAGTCGGGGAGTCCAGAGATCACAACATTCCCGACTCCCCATTCCCCATTCCCCACTCTCGTCCGTCCGGACGCGATACTTTTCAATGGCGGTTTCTTCGCTCCGGCGATCACGCGCGAGCGAATCGTCGAAGCTGTTGCGAACTGGTTCCGCGAGAAAAGAAAGCAGTGGCAACCGAAAGTGTTGAGCAACGAAGCGCCGGAGGGGGCGGTCGCTTTGGGCGCGGCTTATTACGGGCACGTGCGGAAGGCAGGCGGCTTGCGCATCAGTGGCGGCAGCGCGCGGGCCTACTACATCGGCGTGCAGACCGGCGCGAAGCTTGGCGAGGGACAGGCGCAAGCCGTTTGCGTTTTGCCGCGCGGGACTGAAGAGGGAACTACGCTCGACCTGGAAGGCCGGGAATTTGTGGCGCTCGCCAATCGCCCGGTTACGTTCACGCTTTACAGCGCGACCACCGGCCACGATGCGCACGGCGATGTCGTGACGCTCGATGAAGACGACGTTCACCGCCTCGCCCCGCTGATCACCACGTTGCGTTACGGCAAGAAGTCGCGGCAGGTTGAACTGGCCGTGCGTTTGACCGTCAGCTTCACCGAAGTGGGCACGCTCGAACTGTGGCTCAAGTCTCTCAATTCCGATCATCGCTGGCGATTGCAATTCCAACTGCGCGGCGCTGAAGCCGCGCCTGAGCCTGAAGAGGAATCCACAACCGAAGAAGGGATGGAAGAAACGCAGACCGTGATTTCCGATGAAGCGCTGGAACGCGCCGAACGCCTGATCCGCGCGGTCTTCGGCGGGCCGCGCGACGCCATTGAAGGCGAGACGGTCACGCCGGAAATTCTGGTCGGCAAGATCGAAGCGGTTTTCGGTTACGGCAAAGACGCCTGGCCGATGATCACGATTCGCAAGCTATGCGACACGATGGCGCAAGCGACTGACGGACGAAAGAAAGGACCGAAATACGAAGCGCGCTGGCTCAATCTGTTCGGCTTCTGTTTGCGTCCGGGCTTCGGCGCTCCGGCTGACGATTGGCGAATGTCGCAGGCGCGCAAAATCTACATGGCCGGGCTGACGTTTCCGCGAGAATTGCAATGCCAGGTCGAATGGCTGGTGCTGTGGCGGCGCGTGGCGGGCGGCTTGAACGCCAACCAGCAGAACGAACTTTTTCACCGGCACAAAGTGGCGCTGGGCGTCGGCGGAAAGAAACTGACCGGCAGGCTCAACACTCAGGTCGAGCGCGAAGGCTGGCGGCTGCTGGCCAGTTTGGAACACTTGCCCGCGCCGACCCGCGTCTCGCTCGGCAAAGAGTTGCTTGGCAAGATCAAGGAAGACCCAACGAACAAGAGTTTTCTCTGGTCGCTCGGAAGGCTTGGCGCGCGGATTCCGCTTTACGGCCCGCTCAATTGCGTAGTCCCGGCGGAGGTGGCGGCGATGTGGATAAAATCGCTGCTGCGGTTGCATGAACTCACGCCCGATGTCGCTTCGGCCGTCGTCCAACTGGGCGCGCGAACGAACGACCCGCACCGCGACGTGGACGCCGACGCGCGCTGGGAAGCGATGATCAGATTGAACGAAGCGGGTCTGGCCGGGAGTTTGATCGAAAGCCTGCGCGAATACGTTCCGCCCGGACGCAGTGACGCAGTCCGAATCTTCGGCGAATCATTGCCCGAAGGACTGCGCCTGGTCGGTTGATTTGAAGGGCGCGCAATCAATTCCTCAACCGGAAAGCGATTTTTTTATCACCGGCGAATTTACTTGTTGTCTTCGGCGGGAGTTTCGCGGAACTGAACCGGGTCCTGGCAGCATTCGCACGGCCCTGGTTTGTGCGAACTGATGTAGCACACGTCGCAAAAATAGTAGAGGTCATGCAGTTTGCCGTTGCGCCAGGATTGAAATTTGATGACTTCGATGAAGTTGGTTTGAGGAAAGAGGCGTGCGGTTACTTGCAACTCGCGCTGGCGGTAACGTTCGTCCATCCAGACGGCGGCGGCGGTATCAACCGGCAGGAAGGGATAGAGCCTGCTGTCGCCGGTCTTCAGCGTGTAAACGTGTCCGCGCGTTTCGCAGTCGGGAATGACCTGATATGGTTTTTGCAACTCTTCGGTGTAACAAATCACGCGGCCCCGCAGCGATACCGTTCGCGCTTCGCCGGCGGGATTCGTCTTGTCCTGAGCCGCCACCGGCAACGAGAACGCGCTGGCTGTGAGCAGTGACGTTGCGATAAACTGCCTTCTGTTCGATTTCATCCTCTGCCTCCGCTTTGTTATTTTGCTGGAGAATCTATCGGATCGAGTTTACAAATTCAAATTGCTATCGAAAACGCGGCTCGAAAGCTATAATCGCCGTCCCCACAATCGCAAAGTTATTTTCGTTCAACCTGGGAAGTTTACAGGAATGCAGAAAAAACATTTTCATTTGATAGGTGTCTGCGGCACTGCGATGGGGTCGTTGGCGGGAATGCTGAAGGCTCAGGGACACAAGGTCACCGGTTCCGACAAGGCTTTCTATCCGCCGATGGACAGCGAACTGAAGCGGCTCGGCATTGAAACCTTCGACGGCTTCGACGCCGCGCATCTACAGCCAGCGCCCGATGTCGTTGTCATCGGCAACGCCACGTCGCGCGGCAACGCGGAGATCGAATACGCGCTCAATCACAAATTGCGCTGCGCTTCGATGCCCGAAGTTATTCGCGAGAATTTCATTCGCGGCAAACACTCGACGGTCGTCACAGGCACGCACGGCAAGACGACTACGACTTCGTTGATGGCCTGGGTGATGGAAGCCGGCGGGCTTGATCCATCGTTCCTGGTCGGCGGAGTCGCTGAAAATTTCGGCGCGAGTTTCAAGATCACCGATTCAAATCATTTCGTGATTGAGGGCGACGAATACGATACGGCCTATTTCGACAAAGGGCCGAAGTTTCTGCACTACCTGCCCGATCTGGTCATTTTGAACAACATCGAATACGACCACGCGGATATTTATCCGAACCTGGATGCGATCCGAAAAGTGTTTCGACTGCTGGTCAATCTGATCCCGTCGAATGGACGACTGATCGCCGGCTGGGATTCATCGGTTGTGCGCGAAATCGTGACCAAACCAATCGAGCCGCAAGGCGTCTGGTGCCCGGTCGAAAGCTTCGGCATCGAACACCCGGACGCGAAATGGACGGCGCGCGAGATTGATTTCCTGCCCGAAGCGACGCGCTTCAAAGTGTTGCGCGAAGGTAAAGAGTACGGCGAATTCCAATCGCCGCTGGCCGGAATGTTCAACGTCAGAAATTGTCTGGCGACCATCGCGGCGGCGGATGCGTTGGGAATCGAGCGCCGTCTGGTGGCCGAAGCTCTGGCCACGTTCAAAAGCGTCAAGCGCCGGATGCAGGTGCGCGGCGTGGTCAATGACATCACTGTGATTGACGATTTCGCGCATCACCCGACGGCGATCAGGGAGACGCTGCGCGGGATGAAGCAGCGATACCCCGAACGCCGCATCGTGGCTGTCTTCGAGCCGCGCTCGTGGACTACGCGCAAGAAGGTTTTTCAAAAAGATTACCCGGTGGCGTTCGCTACGGCTGATTATGTAGTGATCGCGCCGATCTTCGAATCGTTCCGGCTCGCCGCCGACGACCAGTTGTCAATTGACGAAGTGATCGCCGATCTGAAATCGCAAGGCAAGCAGGCGTTTTCGATTGAAGGCGCTGAGGCGATCATCGAACACATCACGCCTGATCTGCGCGCGGGCGACGTAGTGGTGATTATGTCAAACGGCGGCTTTGGTGGGATTCATCAGAAGTTGCTCGACGCAATCGGCGCAGTACCGCGCGCGTAAGCAAGCGGTTGGCCCAGTCTGCAACCGCTTGCTTACGCGCGCGGCGCTGCTTTATCCAAACACAAGTTGGAGGCTCCCGTGAAGACCCGACAGATTCGGCTCTGGTGTCTTGTCGTTTTCCTGTTCGCTATCGTAGTGATCTGGTTGAAGCCCGCGCGAAGTTCGGGCGCGGAGACTGAAGCAAAATCCTCAATCAAAAAACTGGTAGACGCGCGCGGACTATTGGCGGCGCGCGAGTCCAAGACCTACCGCTTGCCCACGACGAGCGCAGACAAAGTCCGCTCTCTGCTGGTTTCGACTCCGTCGCCAGCGGCCTTCGGCCCGAACGATACGCTTCAGGTCACGCTGCGGAGCGGAGATAAAATCATCGCCAGCAAACCGCTGCACGCGGGAGACCCCGATCTTTACACGCTGTTTCGGTCGAGCGGCGCGGCGGAGATTGAGATCACCTCTTTCGCTTCGGCCACGGTTGAACACACGGTCACGGTTCTGGAATGGCCCGCGGCCTCTGGCTCGAATGCGACGGTTGAAGCCGAGCCGAACGACGACTGGCGCGAAGCGAATGAATTCAAACTCGGCCAGACCGTATGGGCGTCGGCGGATGACAAGCCGTACATTTTGCCGCTCGGCGAGCCGAAGCCGGCGCGCGGCGCGGCGCCTTATGCCCAACAGCCTGAACTGACCAGCGACCGTTTGCCCGAAGGCGGCGTGGACTGGTTCAAATTCAGCTACGACGGCGCCGAGCCGAAGCTCGTCCATTTTGAACTCGACCTGCTCGAACGCGACAGCATCCCGGTTGATGTTTCGATCTTCACGGTCGAAAGCGGCGAGGCGAAGAGTTACGAACGCGGCGCCGATCCCGTCACGCCTCCGCACGAAGTTCAGGCTCTGCCCGGCAATAAATTCACCACGCGGATCATCACTCGCGGGACTTACTACGTTCGCGTTGACGCCAATCACGTTTTTTATCAACTCCGCACGTCTGTCTATGACACTCCTCCATTCAATGACGCGCGCAAAGCCATCCGCGCCGGGATGGATTATCTGGTCAGCGCGGGCGACAGTTGGCACGCCAACACGCCGCGACACGGCGGCATAGTCAACCGCGTCTCCAGCCCTCATTTTGAAACTCAACTCTGCATCGCCTGCCACGCGACGCATTTCACGACGCGCGGCGAATTGACAGCGAAGCAGAACGGCTACGCGGTCAACAAACGCTCGTCGCTTCAATTTCTGACCGAACGTCTGGCCAACAACCCGCTGCCGTTTTACGGCCACAAAGACGCTTACTGGACGCGCGTCATCAGCGCGTCGGCCAACGTGATGAGCCGCCTTGCCGCGCTCGTCAATCAATACGACAGCGAGTTCACGGGCGAAAAACGTTTGTCATTGCTCAAAGGCGTCGCGGGCTACTTGAAGATTTACTACAAAGGCCGAACCGAATTGCCGAACGACGAGAGCAACGGCAACACGCCGCTGGTCAGCGCATACGAAGTCGCGTGGTATTCGTGGAAGGTCTTCGACGAGTTGTTCAAAGTCACGAGCGAAAATGAATACCGCGAATACCGCGATCAGATTCGACGGCTGATCGAACAGGAGAAGATCAAGAACAACGTTGATCTGTGTTACCAGACCATCGCGCTCGCTGACATTGACCGCGCAGCTTACGCCAGCCGGATCAGGAGCAACGCCGAGCGCATCCTGTCGCTTCAGCGCTATGACGGCCAATGGTCAATGCTGTTTGAGAAGGACAGCCCGGCGGTCGAGTTTCAAACCTATCACTGCCTGTACGCGCTCGCCCGCGCCGGTTACTCGCCCGAACATCCGCAGATCGCAAAGTCGTTGAAGCTCCTGCTCGGACGCCAGCAGGAGTGGGGCGGATGGTTTGACCCGAAACAATCTTACGAAAACTTCCGCACGCCATTCCGCGAAACTCAATTCGCAGTGATGGCGTTGTCGGAATTTTACAAAGGTTCGGATGGCAAAGGCTGGCGAACGGCGCCGCTGCAATCGTCTTCAGGAAGCGATGCGGTGTCGCGGCTCGAACAGATTGACAGTGTCTGGTCGGCGCCGCGTTCGGCTCAGGATTTGATTGCGAGCCTCGGCAGTGAAGAGCCGATGATGCGAATGGCCGCCGCCGCCTCGCTCGGACGCGTGAGCGCAATAGAGGCAATCGCGCCGTTGACCCGATTGCTTGCTGATCGCAGCAAACTCGTCCAGATCGCCGCCGCGCAAGCCTTGCGGCGCATCGCTTCGCGCCACCAAATCGGCTATGACGAAATCATCGCCGCGCTCGACCAGCCGAGCGAAAGAGCGCGATGGGGCGCGACGCGCGTCTTCGCGCAGCATTTCGCTTACCTGACCGGCAAAAACGAAATCGCCGGCAAGCTGATCGCGCGATTGTCCGATCCGTACACGCCCGTGCGGATGCAGGCGGCGAAATCGCTCACGCAATGGTTTTACTGGACGAAGGACGAATCGTTGCAGGATCGCATCGCCGACGCCTTCATCGCGCGAATGGCCGCGAGCGAACATCCCTGGATGCGGCGCAACCTTCTCGAAGGTTTTTACAGCATGGCCGACGAGAACGTGCGCTATCTGTACAACAACTGGATCGGCCATCTGGCGCAAAAAGAAGACCGCGATAAGGCGGTCGCGGGGCATCACGAATCCAGCCGTAGAATGGCCGAACGCATCGCCCGCGCCCTGGAAACCGGCAACGAACTTCAACGCGAGGGCTTGCTTCGCGGTTTGACCGAATTTCATCTGCGTCACGGCGGTTACACGAACGCGGGCCGTTACACGCGCATCGGCAACGATGTTGAAACGGTCGTGTTTTACGCCGAAGGCGCTCCGGCGATGGAACGCGCTCTTGCGCCGATAGTCAATTCGCCCGAGGCCGCGCGGCGGCGGCAGGCGATTCTGGCTTCGTACACATTGCGCGACAACACGCTGACAAGCTTGCCGCTGCTGGTGATGCGGCGGCTCAACGATACGGACGCTTCGGTGCGCGCAGCGTCGAACGAGTTTTATCGCTCGCTGCCGTTGAAAGTCGTCGAGCAGAACCGCCACGAGGCTGTACAGGTGTTGAAAGAACTGCTGGCCAGTAAATATTCCGAAGCGCAGATCGCCGCCCTCGACCGCGTCAAGGCTTTGGGACAGGATTTCGCCCGCAATGAAAAATTCGATGAAGAAGTGAAAAGCTTCGTGCTGCGAACCGGCGGCGCCGACAAAAACACCGCCGCCGCGGCGTTGCGCGCACTGGCCGATTTCCCGCACCTAGCCAACGACGCGCAAATTCAGCGGCGCATCGCTTCGGCCCTGCAATCATCCGACGCGGAACTTTCGCGCGCCGCCACGCAGCTAGCGCTGCTCTCGCCTGCGCTGCGCGATCTGCCAGCCGTCGCAGCCGCGCTCGACTCGTTGCTCAAGACCCAATCGGCGATCAAACGCAAAATGATCCTCGATCTGATCAACGTCGAAACGCCAATCAACGACGACCTGCGGTTGATCAACCTGATGGCCGACTCGCTCGAAGAACGCGATGAGAACGTGCGCTCAGCGGCGCTCAACGCTGTGCGGCGCGTGAAGACGCTGCAATCGAACGCTGCGATCCGCGCGGCGTTGTCGAAGCTCACCAAAGATCCGAACCAGCGTTTGCAGGGCCTGGCCATCGCGATGTATCAGGGGCAGGACGGCGGAGTCGCGTTGGATTTGCGGGCTGAAGAGGCGCTCGATTACAACTTCTTCGTCCAGCGCGTCATGCCGCTGCTCGCGCGCAAGGGCGCGGACGGCAACGCCTGCGTCAACTGCCACACGACGCACACCATCTTCAAACTCATCGAGCCGGATAAACAGGGCCGCTTCACCGACGATCAAGCGCGCGAAAATTACCGCTCGGCGCTAAAAGTGGTTGACCTGGCCAATCCTGAAAACAGTTTGATTATTCGCAAACCGACCGGCGACGCGTCGCAGGAAGGATTGATCGGATCGAAGAAGACTCCGCACGGCGGCGGGATGCGTTGGAATGGGTTGAACGACGCGGCGACGCAGACCGTGCTGGAGTGGATCAATGGCGCGAAGTTGAAAACGGCTGCGCAATGAGCTGCGCAGCCGCGCCGCAATACAGTTGAAATATTTCAGAACCTGCCACAGCCGCTACTTGTTCCACCTGAATACATCGGAACAATGCGTTTGGCGGCTAAATCGCCTCATTACAGCCTCGCGCCTCGCGCGCTTATCTCGAAAAGCTAATGGTATAAGTATTGCCGGTTCCCTTCTTGAGCAAATCTTGAGCAAAACATCGCAAAGGAGGAAAACATCATGAAACGATACATTCGAGCTGGAGTTCTGGCCTTGAGTCTTTCCGCGTTGCCGCTATCGCTGACGACGTTTGCTCAAACGGGCGGCTATCCGGATAACCAGAACACCACGACTTATAGGACTGATGGAGGCGCCGGTGGAGGTTGGGGTTGGTTTGGTCTGATCGGTCTGCTTGGCCTGTTCGGCCTCAAGCGTCGTCGGGAGGAACCGTCGCGCCATCGCGCGGGCGATTACCGCACAGGCGAGCCTCTCGGCTCCCGATGAGCTGGCTTAAGGCGGCCTTAACGACTCAGACGCCTCGTTACTTGCAACCAAATCATATTGAAACCTTGTGGAGGGGACCTGGGGATTAATCATAATCAGCAGGTCCCCACCAGGTTGTTTCCGATTAAGCGCGCCCTGCGCGTTACAATCTGGCGCGAGCCTTCAAATCGAATCGCTCTCCCGCCGAGAGCAGGTAATATTTTTTTCCGTCGTGTTCTTTCCCATCCGTAATGGCGACTTTGCCGTCACCGATCACTTCAAACTTATCGCCCTGCACGACAATCGCGGTTGATTCGTACAGTCCTACGCCCAGCAATTCAGGATGAGCGGCGATGACTTCATTCAGATCGTTTTCGCGCTTGCGCGTGTTGATGTGCTGATCAATCGCGGTGTTTTTCAGAAAGCCGAGGCCGGCTTCGTAACCTTTGGCCATCATAATCGTGTTGCCTTCGCGCGCGCCGCGAACCAGGTAGGAACCCTGAATAGTCGCGCCCGCTGAAGAGCCTCCGATGACGCCGCCGCGTTCGAGCACAGCCAGCAATTCCTTGTGAACGAGCGTATCGAGGTAGGAATCAACCAGTCTCCATTGCCGCCCGCCACCGAACCAGACGCCTGTGGCTTTGCGCAGCGGCGCCGCGAATTTTTCGGTGTTGGCGACGTTGCGGTCGCGCGTGTGCAGCACAGTGACGTTCTTCAAACCGAAGAGCTTTGGCGATTCGTCGCCCGTCTGCCGATTGAGCGCCTGATCTTCGGCGGCGGTCGGGATGTAAACGATATTAGCTTCGGGGCCGCCCGCAAGCGCGATGAACTTTTCCGAGATGCTCCGCGGAATTTTGCCTCCGCCTACGACCACCAGCGAACCTTTCTTCGGGCCGGTTGATGTCGCTGAAGCAGCGGTTGAATTTGAAGACGGCTTTTGAGCCTGAGCCGCGATTGCGAACAGAAAGACGAGCAGCGAGACCAGAAGTTTTTTCATTCCTTTTCCACCTTGTTTTTGTTTCGGGATTTCTTGGGGCTGTAATCGTATAACGGTACAATCGCCGCGCAAAGAGCCGAAGCAATTCTTTATCAGGCATTCACAAAAACGAAGAGGAGAAACGTAAATGAGCAGAGTCGCGCAAGCATTATCGGCATTCGCATTGTTGTTTGTGATTGGCGTCGTCGTTTCATTTCCGGCGAACGCTCAAACCGCGCCGCAGGAGCAGTCTTACGTCGTCGAGTATTACTACAAGACGAAATGGGGCTACGCCGACGAGTTCCTACAGCTTTTCAAGAAGAATCATCTGCCGGTTTTGAAAAAACAGATCGAGTCTGGCCGCATCCTGAGCGTCAAGATCGAAAAGCCTCGTTACCATTCGACTGAAGACGGCCGCTGGGATTACCGCGTCACGATCATCTTCAAAAGCGCCGCCGCATTTCACGATCCGAACGCTGCGAGCAGCGAAGAGGCGATTATCAAACAGCTTTATCCCGATCAGACGACGTTCAAACGTGAAGAGCAGCGGCGGTTCGAGATTCTGATCGCGCATTGGGATGTGCCGATTGTCCCGATGGAGTAGAATGACCGAAAAGGCCAATCGGTTTTCCAATTTATTATTCGACTAATGAAGGGATAAACAGTGCTCGATATGATTTCTGGTGGCCAGCAGCCGATCTCTTTGCGAAGAGCGGAGACAGAGGTAATCGAAAGGCTTGACCACGAACTGACCCGGCGCTTTGAAGACCGGCTGATTGTGCAAAAAGCTCTCACTCGTTCGCTGGTCAGCTTTCAATCAAACAGGAACAAGCCCGCCTATCGCTGGTACAAATATAAAGAGGCGTTTTCCGCGCCCTTGCTTGAGTACCTCTTTCATCATTACAAAATCAGCGGGAAAATTCTCGATACCTTTGCGGGAAGCGGCACGACTCTGTTCGCTGCGAGCGAAGCGGGAATGACCGCCGAAGGGATCGAATTGTTGCCGATTGGCCAGCAGATCATCAATGTCAGAAAGTTGCTTGAATCGGATTTCAGTCACGAAGATTTTCTGACGCTCGAACGTTGGATTGTTGCTTCCCCCTGGAAGAAGTCGAAACAGAGAGAGCCTTTGCCTGAACTGCGAATCACAAAATCTGCGTACTCACCGGAAACGCATACGGGCATAGAGAGGTTTATGGCAGCGTGGCGACAGGAGAATGATCGCGTGCAGGCGGCGTTGAGGTTCGCTCTGCTATGCGTGCTGGAATCGGTGAGTTATACGCGCAAGGATGGACAATACCTGCGATGGGATTATCGTTCGGGTCGTCGCCAGGGACAGAAACAATTCGATAAAGGTTTGATCGCGGACTTTGAAGAAGCCATCGGCGAAAAGCTTAGCGAAATTATCGCCGACGCCCGGACTGGCGAGACTCAGACAGAACTTTTCCCGCGAGAGAAAACCAGGGGAGCGATTCACCTGCATCACGGTTCCTGCCTTGATGTTATGCCCAAGCTGCCTACTGAATCGTTTGACGCAGTGATCACATCACCGCCGTACTGCAACCGCTACGATTACACCCGCACCTATGCGCTCGAGTTGGCGTTGCTCGGCGTTGGAGAGCGGGAATTGATCAACCTCAGGCAGCAGATGCTCAGTTGCACGGTGGAAAACCGGGCGAAGGATTTGTTGAAGCTGAATCCCGCCTGGGCCATCGCCGTTGCCGCGACAGACCAACAGGAACTGCTGCAAGCGATTCTGAAATATCTTGAAGAAAAGAAAGAGCAGGGCGAACTTAACAACAACGGCATTCCGCGAATGGTGCGAGGCTATTTTTATGAAATGGCCTGTGTGATTGCGGAATGCGCGCGCGTGATGAAACCGGGCGCGCCGCTGATTATGGTCAATGACAATGTGCGCTACGCCGGGGCAAGCGTTTCCGTTGACCTCATCCTTTCAGACCTGGCCGAAAAACTCGGGTTCGACGTCGAACATATCCTGGTGTTGCCTACTGGCAAGGGCAACAGCAGTCAGCAGATGGGGGAGCACGGTAAGGAAGCCTTGCGCAAATGCATTTACGTTTGGAGAAAACTCTGATGGCGAAAAAGAGGGCTTACCGTCAGCATTTGTCTTCGAGCGATGAGCTGGTCACAACGTATGAAGCCGTTAGAGCGGGTTTCGTGGCTCTGGCTCTGGAAAAGAACAGGCGCGCCACGCCTTTCGTCGCCCAGGCAAGAGCGCTCAAGGCTTCGGCTTCCAATGCAAAAAATGCGGCTGATCTGGTCAGGATTGAGGATATTCAAGCCGCGCTGCTGACCGCCGCTGGCGTGTCGGATAAAGCCGCCAATCACCTGCAGCCTGAAGACAAAGTCGAAGCTATACAAGGGCTGATCAGCAATTTTCTTGAGCCTGCCGGAGCGAATTTCGTCGAGGAATTGGTGTTCCGCTTTCTACTGACGAGAGGCGATACCCTTGGCGGTTCAATGCGCAATATCGGCGGAGCGCTGGCGCAGAGAAAATTGACGCGCGAGATTATCTCGACGCTCAAGATCACCGGCAGGTCTTGTCACTGGCTTCATTCAGTCAACCGAGTGTGGGCGAGGATGCCAGATGAGAATACGGATATCGAGCTATACCTGCGCGGACTCTGGTGGCGGAAAGGCAATAAAGATAGAACCCTGCTTTTCAACCTCACCGTGCCGCTCGTGAAAAACAACATTGATCTATGTGTGCTCGATTGCAGCCCCGACGATCTTTCGCCTGTGATTTACCATTCTCCAAAATCGTACGTCGCGCTCGGTGAGTTGAAGGGAGGGATTGATCCCGCCGGAGCGGACGAGCATTGGAAGACGGCGCGAACAGCTTTGAGCCGCATTCAACAAGCATTTGGCGCGCTCGGCTCAAATCCGCATTTGTTCTTCATCGGCGCGGCGATTGAAAAGAAGATGGCGGTTGAGATCTGGAATCAGTTGGAACAAGGCTCGCTCGAAAACGCCGCCAACCTGACCGACGAAAATCAGCTTGCTTCCATCTCTCGATGGCTGTGCAATCTGTAGTGACGCCGGAAGCTGAGATGAAACTCTATGACTACCCCATACCATTCCACCTACTACGCCCACGAACTGACCAAACGAAATTCATCCGACGACCTCGCGAAACTCGGCGCGTCGCTGTTCAACGCGACGGTTGATTTGAATCCGCATCAGCTCGACGCGGCGCTCTTCGCGTTCAATTCGCCGTTGTCGTCCGGCGCGATCCTGGCCGATGAAGTCGGCCTGGGCAAAACCATCGAGGCCGGGTTGATCGTCAGCCAGCTTTGGGCCGAACGGCGGCGGCGCATTCTGGTCATCACGCCGACGACCTTGCGCAAACAGTGGGCGCAGGAACTGGCCGACAAATTCTTTCTTTCCTCGCGCGTGCTCGACACCGCTGAATACAACAAGCTCGCGCGTGATGGTGTGGCCGATCCGCTCAACGCTGGCGAGATTATTATCTGTTCGTATAATTTCGCCGCTTCGCGTTCGTCTGAAATTCGCGCGACGCCGTGGGACCTGGTCGTGATTGACGAAGCTCACCGGCTGCGAAACGTCTACAAGCCGAACAACAAGATCGCCAACGCCATCCGCAACGCCACCTCCGGACGCCGCAAGCTGCTGCTCACCGCGACGCCGCTTCAAAACAACCTGCTTGAGCTTTACGGGCTGGTCAGTTTTCTGGACGAACATGTCTTCGGCGACGTGAAAGCGTTCCGCGCGCGGTATCAGAGCCGCGAAGTCGAAGACCGCGAACTGGGTGACCTGCGCGAACGATTGCGCGGCTTGTGCCAGCGAACGCTCAGGCGCCAGGTCACCGAATACGTTCGTTTCACCAACCGCATTCCGATGACGCAGGATTTCACGCCGTCCGACGACGAGCAGCGGCTTTACGATCAGGTTTCGGAGTATTTGCAGCGCGAAACTCTGCACGCGTTGCCCGCGAACCGGCGCGCGTTGATGACGATGATTTTGCGCAAGCTGCTCGCCTCTTCGACCTTCGCCATCGCGGGCACGCTGGACGCGCTGGCCAACAGGCTGCAATCGCAGGCCGCCGCCGACATCCTGGCCGAAGACTTCGAGTCGTATCTGGAACTGGATGACGAATGGAGCGAAGGCGCGGACGAAGGCGCGGCGGCGAAGATCGAAATTGACCGGGACGTGCAGGAAGAGATTGACGAGTTGCGGAAGTACGGCGCGCTCGCCGCTTCGATCATCAACAACGCCAAAGGCGGCGCGTTGCTCAGAGCTTTGGAGGAAGGTTTCGCCAAACTCGCCTCGCTCGGCGCGGCGCGCAAGGCTGTGATCTTCACCGAATCGCGCCGCACGCAGGATTATCTCGTCCGGCTTTTCGAGGAGAACGGCTTCGCCGGGCGCGTCGTGACGATCAACGGGACGAACGCGGACGACCGCGCGGGAACGATCTATCAGGCGTGGCGCGAACGTCACGACGGCGAACCGGTGGTCACCGGCAACAAAGCCGTTGATCTGCGCGCGGCGATTGTCGAGCATTTCCGCGATCACGCCGACGTGATGATCGCCACCGAAGCCGCAGCCGAAGGCGTCAATCTGCAATTTTGCTCGCTGGTGGTGAATTACGATTTGCCCTGGAACCCGCAACGCATCGAACAGCGCATCGGGCGTTGCCACCGCTACGGCCAGAAGCACGACGTGGTTGTGATCAATTTTCTCAATCGCAAAAACGCAGCCGACAGCCGCGTCTTCGAGTTGCTGTCTGAAAAATTCAAACTCTTCGACGGAGTTTTCGGATCGTCGGATGAAGTGTTGGGCGTGCTGGAATCGGGCGTAGATTTCGAGCGGCGCATCGCTGGCATTTATCAAACGTGCCGCACGAAGCAGCAGATTGATTCGGCCTTTGCCGAGTTGCAGCGCGAGTTGGAAGAGCAGATCGCCGCGCGAATGGCTGAGACTCAGCGCAACCTCTTCGAACATTTCGACGAAGAGGTGCGGTTGCGGCTGCGGTCGCGGCGCGAAGAGGGTCAGCGTTATCTTGACCGTTTCGGTCGCTGTTTGTGGCGATTGACCAAGCAGGAAGTGAACGGCGCGGCGCGCTTCGACGACGGCGCTTACCGGTTCGAGCTTGGCCAACTCGACGCTTCGTGGCCCGCGACGCCGGCAGGGAATTACCAGTTGCTCGTGCGCGGATCGCAGGAGAATCAGCCGGCTGTTTCAAGCGACGGCGGCCATTTCACTTACCGGCTCGGACATCCGCTGGCCGAAGCTGCGATTGATCGCGCGCGGGCGCGCAAACCGCCGTCGGCGGAAGTGATCTTCGATTACACGACGCATCGCAAGCAGGGCGGAGCGAAGATCGGCGAGATCGAAAGCCTGGTTGGACACGATGGCTGGCTTGCGGTGAAGTTGTTGCGCGTCGCGTCGTTCGAGGAAGAAGAGCGGTTGTTGTGCGCGATGATTGGCGCGTCGGACGGCGCGTTCGATCCGGAGACCTGCGAGAAGCTGTTCCAGATTGACGGGCGCGCCAGCGGTGAAGTCAAAGCTGCGCCCGCCGTCGCGGCGCGTTTGGAACGGCGTCTGGGCGAGTTGGAGCAGTTGGAACTCGGCGGCATTGACCGCCGCAACGAAGATTTTTTCAGGGCCGAGATGGAGAAGCTCGACCGCTGGGCCGACGATCTGAAATTCAGTCTCGAATCCGAGATCAAGGAACTCGACGCGCAACTCAAGGAGGCCAAGAAGGAAGCGAGACTGGCGAACGATATGCAAGCGAAGCTGGAATTGCATCGCAGCGTCAAGGAGCTTGAAAACCAGCGCAACCAGAAACGCCGCAAACTTTACGAAGAGCAGGACGCCATTGACGAACGCAAAGGCAAGTACCTGGATGAAACGGCGGCGCGGTTGAGGAAAGAGATCACGCGCGAAGACGTCTTCACGATCCGCTGGCGTGTTGAGTAGTTGCGGAGTGGCGTGTTGAAAAAGAAAAGGGCGAGTAACGAAAATCAGCAGAATTGCAGGTTCACGCATTCCTCCCGCCCCGTTTATAATCGCAGCCGAGGTGAAATCAATGGAAACTGCTTACATCGTAACCGGCACGTTGACCGACGAACACACCGTGAAGTTGGACGAAGCCTTGCCGCTGGCGCAGGGGAAAGTACGACTATCAGTCGAACCGCTCGCGCCTGCGTCGAAACTTTCGCACGATGAAGTTATCGCCGAAATTTGGGCGCGACAAAATGCGCGTGGGCATCAGCCACGCACACGCGAAGAAATTGACGCCTGCATACAGGCCGAACGCGATAGCTGGAATGATTGACGATGCGCTATCACCTCACCGTGTAACCCTAAACCCGCACAGCAATGCGCATACTCACACTCAACCTCAACGGCATTCGTTCGGCGACGGCGAAAGGCCTTGTTCCCTGGCTGGCCGCGATTGGCGCGGACGTAATTTGCTTGCAGGAAGTGCGCGCGTTTCCTGAGCAAGTCCCGACGGAATGGCAGGAGCTTGGTTATCACGCGGAATGGTATCCAGCGGAAAAGCCCGGCTACAGCGGCGTTGCGCTGCTCTCGAAAAACAAGCCGAAGCGCGTTACGCGCGGAATGAATTCCGGCTTTGATAACGAGGGCCGCGTGCTGCAAGCCGATTTCGGTGACCTGTGCGTCGTCTCGACTTATATTCCATCGGGGACGAGCAGCCCGGAGCGGCTGGCCATCAAGCTGAAGTTCATGGATGAATTTCTGCTGCATTGCCGTCGCTTGCGAAAGAGCAAACGCGAGCTGATTTTCTGCGGCGACTTCAACATCGCGCATCAGCCGATTGATCTGAAAAACTGGCGCAGCAATCAGAAGAACAGCGGCTTTCTGCCCGAAGAACGCGCGTGGCTGACGACGTTTCTGGACGCGGGGTATCACGACACGTTTCGCCAACTGGTCGGTCCTGACGCCGCGCATTATTCGTGGTGGTCGAATCGCGGCAGAGCGCGCGAGAACAATGTCGGTTGGCGGCTGGATTATCACTTCACGACGCCCGCGCTCAATAAAGTCGCCCACTCGCCCGCGATTTATGGCGATCAGATGTTTTCCGATCACGCGCCCGTAGTGATTGATTACGATGTTTAACAGGAGGCCTCAATGTCATCAACACCCGATACACGCGCGCCCAACGAGCGATTGGCGGAAATCGTCGCCGACGCTCTGCTCAAAGCCGGGTTGGTTCCATCGGCCAGGCTCGAAGACTTGAAGCGCAAGTTAGCCGCCGGCACAGCCAAAGCCGAGGACTGGAGTCACTGGATCGAAAGCGCGCAACGTGACGCGCGGACGGAAGGAGCGGTGAGGCGATGAACTCTTCAGCTAACTCACGCAAGCGCATCGAGAAAATCACGCTCCATCGTTTTCGCGGCGCGACCACGACGACCGAAGTCGCCTTCGATCCGCGCAAACCGATCACGTTCATCTTCGGCGAAAACGGTTCGGGCAAATCTTCCATCGTTGACGCGATTGATTTCGTCTGCAATTCCTCCGCCGGGTCGCTCGCCGACCGCAGTTCGACGAAGCCCAAAGAGCATCTGCCCGCCATCGGCCACACGGCCAAAGAGATCAAGGTCGAGATCGTCAGTGGAGGCCGCGCGTGGAGCGCGAAGTTCGCTGGCGCGAAGATTCTGCCGAGCGACGAAGCGACTCTGCCCGTCGCGCACGTGCTGCGCCGAAGCCGTTTGCTCGATCTGATCAACGCCTCGCCGTCGGAACGTTACAAGCAGTTGCAGAAATTCATAGAAGTCGAAGGCGTGGAACGCAGCGAGCAGGCTTTGCGCGACGCCTTCAACACCGCGAAACATACGGTCAACGAGAAGTCCGAAGCGAAGATCAAAGCCGAGATGGAGCTGGAGCGGTTCTGGGCGGATGAGGGAAAGCCGGGCGCGCCTGAGCAAAACGCGCTGGCCTGGGCCGCCTCGCAACTGGCCGCCGACCTGGGCGAAACGCGCGCGCGGCTCGAACGATTGCAAAACCTGATTGAGAAACTCGACCGCGCCGCGCAAGCCCGCGACAGCCTGCGCCTTGCGGAAGCCGACGCAGCGCAAAAGAGCGAACAAGTCGTCGAGGCCGAACGCGCTGTCGAATCGGCGGCCAGCGTCGGAGTGGCGGAAGCGATGCGGTTAATCGAATTGTTGCGTGACGCGCGCGGTTACCTGGACGCTTCGCCGGATCAAGAGACCTGCCCGGTCTGCGAACAATCGGTCGCCGCTGAAGATTTGCGCCGCAGAATTGACGAGCGGTTGAACGCGATGACGGCGCTCGGCGAATTGCGCGACAGGCTCAACGCCGCCAGCAAAGCGCGCCAGAACGCCGCCGCTATTGTTGAACGCGACCGGGGCGTCATGCTCGACGCCGCGCGGTCATTGGCCGAAGCCATCAAAAACGCGGATGAGTCATCGCCCGCGCCCGCCGACGAAGCGGGGCTGGTCAGTTTGATCGAGAACGCTTCGGTGACACGCGGCGCGCTGCTCGCCCGGCGCGACGAGGCGCAGAAGACCGTCAATCAATTCAATTCGATCAGCCAGTTTTATCGCAGCGTCGTCGAATGCGAAGAGCAGCTTGGCGAGGCAGAGGCGTTGTGGCGCGGACTGGAGCGCGCGCTGGAGATCGCGCAGCGCGAGCGCATAAACTTCATTCAACGAACGCTGGCCGAAGTCCGCGACGAAACCAACCGGCTTTACGCGATGATCCATCCCGACGAGCCGCTGGGACTTGATCAACTTCTGCTCGACGAAAACCGCAAAGGCTCGCTGCTTCAGGTTTGCAGCTTCGAGGGCGTCAGCGATGTCGCGCCGCAGGCTTATTTCAGCGAATCGCATCTGGACACGCTCGGTTTCTGTCTGTGGCTTTCAATCGCCAAACTTTCGAGCGGCGGCGACGCGGTGATCGTGCTCGACGACGTTTTCACTTCGGTGGACAACGCCCATTTCACGCGCATCCTCGATTTGCTGGTGAGTGAATGCGACGGCTTCAATCAGATGATCATCACCACGCACAACCGCCAGTGGCGCGACCGTTACGCCTCGCAGCAGATTCCGCAGGACAAAACTTCATTCGTCGAATTGCAAAGCTGGACGCGCGGCGGCGGCATCCGCGCGGGCAAGACGCGCGTCAACGTCGAGACTCTGCTTGAACATCTCGAAATCTCGCCGTTCGACCGGCAGATCGTGGCGAGCAAGGCCGGCGTGCTGGCCGAAACGCTGTTCGATTGGCTGACGCAGGTTTACGAATGCCCATTGCCGCGAAGACGCGGAGGCAATTACACGCTCGGCGATTTGTGCAACGGCGTGAAAAGATTGTCGAAACAACTCGTCATTCGCCGCGCTGCGGAAGGCGACGACAAGACGATTGAAGAGGTTTCGCTGTTGCCGCTCTTCAACGCCATCACTGAATTGACGTGGATCCGCGATCAGGTCGGCGCGCATTTCAGTTTGAAAGGGGCCGACGTGGCCGACGCCGATGTGAGACAGTTCGCGCAAAATGTGACCAGGCTGGCTGCGACGCTCGCGTGTCCGCAGTGCGGCGGACTGGCGCAGAAGCCGAAAGGGACGCATTTCGCGTGCGGGTGCGCCAGAACGCAGATGATGCCGTTGGAATTAGTCTGAAGAAGATGCCGGTCGTTCAGGGAAGCAACTCGAACGAATCGCAATGGCGCTGACGGATGAGTCGGGAATCGCGTTGATCGAGCGTCAGGATGCGCCTGATGTCCAGGCGTCGGCGATGGCGATGGCGATTGATTCTGCCGATAGTTGATCTGTGGTTTCAGAAACGGCGCTTTCAATCAGCCTCTGCGCGATCCGCAACCGTTCCGGCAACGGCAGTGTGAGCAAGTTTTGCATTTCCTGTTGAGCGATCATAACGCCCGCATTTTAATCCCTTTGGTTGCGCGCAACGACGTCGCATTCGGCAATCGGGCGATGAACTTTTACCTTAACTCTCCAGCCGTAATCCCGTCCCGTGTGGTAAAATTCGAGTATGCATCTGCAGCGCATTGAAGCCACCAGCTTCCGCAATCTCACCGGATCAGTTGAATTTTCTTCCGGGCTGAATGTCGTTTACGGCGCTAACGCGCAGGGCAAAAGCTCCTGGCTCGAAGCGATCTATTTGCTGGCCACGACGAAGTCTTTTCGCACGTCTCATCCGAAAGAGGCGATCAGGCACGACGCTAATGAAGCGATTCTGCGTGGCACAGTGGCGCGCGGCAATCTGACCAAGGATTTGCAACTGCTCATTACCGAAAGCGCGAAACAGGCCTTCGTTAATGGCAAACGCGAAGCTGTGGCGCGTTATCTGGGCAATCTCAACGCGATTGCGTTCACCGCTGACGAGATGCAGATCGTGCGCGGCGCGCCCGAATCCCGCCGCCGGTTTCTGGATCGTGGGATTTTCTTCACGCTGCCTTCTTACCTCGGCGCGCTCAACGAATACAACCGCGTGTTGAAACAGAAGAACGCGCTGTTGCGCGAGGCTTCGGACTCTGACGACCCCGCGAAGTATTTCGATCTGATCCAGCCCTGGAACGATCAACTGGTCGCGCTCGGCTCGGAGATTCATGCGGCGCGCGTCAACTACGTCAATGAACTGCGCGCGCATCTCAACCCCGGGTTGTTTCAGGCCGAAGAGATCGCGATCCGGTATAAATCCTCGCTCGAAGGCAGAGGCGATCTGGGAGATTACGCCAATCTGCTGAAAGAGCGTTTGAGCCTGCGCCTGAAGAATGAAATCGCGGTCGGATATTCGCTGGTGGGGCCGCACCGGGACGACCTGGAAATTCTCTGCGACAGCTATGAAATAAGCCGTTTCGGCAGTTCCGGGCAGCAGAGGAGCGCGTTGCTGATTCTTGATCTGGCGCAAATGAGCGTGTACTATCAGGTGTTTGAAGAGTACCCCATTTTTCTGATAGATGACCTTGATGCCGAACTGGACCGCACGCGAATCGAGATTCTGCTCGATCACCTTGACGGACGCTCACAAACCATCGTCTCGACTTCCAAGCGAACAATCGCTGAACGTTATCGTCATCGCGCCAGAACCCTGCTGGTGGAGTCCGGGCGCGCAGTCGAAGATGAGGTTTTGATGAAGGAAGGCAACGCAATTTGAAGATGTGGGAGTAGGACAAGATGGCATCTTGTCCTACCTCTTATGCGGCATTCAAAACGAGATGAAAGAAGATATGAAGGCAAAAGAGAAGAAAAGTCAGAAGGTTGATGAAATCGAAGAGACGAACGGCGCCAAGAGTTCAAAGGGCTATGGCGCCGAACAGATCACGGTGCTCGAAGGCCGCGACGCCGTGCGCAAACGGCCGGCGATGTACATCGGCTCGAACGGCGAGTTGGGATTGCATCACCTGGTTTACGAGATCGTGGACAATTCGGTTGACGAAGCGCTCGCCGGTTTCTGCGACAAGATCAACGTCACGATCCATCTGGACAATTCGATCACCGTTGAAGACAACGGACGCGGCATTCCAGTTGACATGCATCGGACCGAAAAACGGCCCGCCGCCGAAGTCGTGATGACCGTGCTGCACGCGGGCGGCAAATTCGACAGCAACGCTTACAAAGTCTCCGGAGGGTTGCACGGCGTCGGCGCATCGTGCGTCAACTTCCTCTCGGATTGGATGCGGATGGAAATTCGCCGCGACGGCGGAGTTTACGAGCAGGAATACAGGAAGGGGATCAAGGCCACCGATTTGAAGAAGACCGGCAAGTCGGCGAAAACCGGTACGAAGATCACATTCAAGCCCGACCCCGAAATCTTCACGACCACCGAATACAGTTTCGACAAGCTCTCCGAACGGTTGCGCGAGAAAGCGTTTCTCAACAAGGGGATCAAAATCACCATCGTTGACGAACGCTCCGAAACTGAGAAGAAGCACGAATTCCTTTACGAAGGCGGCATCGCCGAATTCGTCAAGCACCTGAACAAAAACAAGAACGTGCTTCACTCGAAACCGATGTATTTCGAGAAAACCGCCAATCCGGCGGAAGGCGACGATCTGGCGATAGAGGTGGCGATTCAATACAACGACGCTTATGACGAGAAGGTCTTCGCGTTCGCCAACAACATCAACACTGTTGATGGTGGCACACATTTGTCGGGCTTCCGCTCGGCGCTCTCCAAAGCCATCAGCCGTTACGCGCAAACCGCCAACCTGATCAAGGATTTCAAGGGCGGCCTGACAGGTGACGACGTGCGCGAAGGCCTTGTGGCTGTGATTTCGGTCAAGATTCCGCAGCCGCAGTTCGAGGGGCAGACCAAAGGCAAGCTCAACTCCGACGTGAAAGGCCCGGTTGATTCGTTCATCTACGAAAAGTTGATGACGCATTTCGAGGAGAACCCGTCAGTCGCCAAACAGATCGTCGGCAAAGCGGTCGAAGCCGCGCGCGCGCGTGAGGCCGCCAGAAAGGCGCGCGAGATCGTGCGCAAAGGCGCGCTCAATTCAATGAACCTTCCCGGCAAACTCGCCGATTGTTCGGAGAAAGACCCGGCGGCGTGCGAAATTTATATCGTCGAGGGTGACAGCGCGGGCGGTTCGGCCAAGCAGGGAAGAGACCGCCGCACGCAGGCGATACTGCCGCTCAAGGGCAAAATCCTGAATGTCGAGAAATCGCGTTTCGACAAAATGCTTTCGCACTCGGAGATCAAAACGCTGATCACCGCGCTCGGCACCGGCATCGGCAAGAGCGATTTCGACGTCGAGAAACTGCGTTACCACAAAATCATTCTGATGACCGACGCCGACGTGGACGGAAGTCACATCCGCACGCTGCTGCTGACGTTCTTCTACCGGCAGATGCCGCAACTGCTCGAACACAAGATTGAGCGCCAGAACGAAGAGGGCGAGACTGAAACCGAAGTCCGCAGCTACGTCTACATCGCGCAGCCCCCGCTTTACAAAATCAAGAAGGGTAAAACTGAGCGGTACATCAAAGACGACCGCGAGATGAACCGCTTCCTGATGCGCAAGGCGACCGAGGATGTTTCGGTCAAAGTCAAAAAGACCGGCGAGATGATTGATGGCAAGGAGTTGACGGCGCTGCTCGAACGCTTGAGCGAATTCAACACCTACTACGCCAAACTCGAACGCCGGTTGCACGACCGCAAACTGGTGGACACGGTCTTCGAGGCGCTGGCCGGACGCAAGGGACTGATGCAGAAAGAAGGGCGCAAACTGCACGATGTTTTCGCCGACGAGAGCCTGCTGGGCAAAGTCGAGGCTGCGCTGGCCGAAGCCGGTTTCAAAACCGACTTGATCTCCGATGAAGAGCACGGGCTGTCGGAGATCGAAGTCAAAATGGCGAACAACGGCTCGCGCGTGTTGATTGACTGGGACCTGGCGACGCACGTCGAATTCCAGCGCGGTGTTGAGTTGTACAAATCGTTCGTCCAACTCAGCCAGCCGCCGTTCGTCATCACCGAGGGTAATTCCGAAACCGAGGTCGAATCGCGCGACGATCTGTTCAATCACATTCTGACCGCCGCCAAGAAAGACCTGCACATCCAGCGTTACAAAGGTCTGGGCGAAATGAACCCTGAGCAGTTGTGGGAGACGACGATGGATCCGGAGAAACGCACGCTGCTGCAAGTCCGAATTGACGACGCGGTCGAGACCGACGAAATCTTCACCGTGCTGATGGGCGATCAGGTCGAACCGCGCAGACGCTTCATAGAAGACAACGCGCTCGATGTGAAGAACCTGGATATTTAACAGGGTGACGAAGTCTCATTTTTCTGCCCCGCATTTTTCTGGGCAAACATAAAAGTGCGGGGCAGAAAAAAGGCTGCGAAATGGATTCACTGATGGACGCTGCTCACCTTGACCAAAAACGCGAGGCGGAAGAGAGGCTGGAGGCGCTTTTGCTGGAAGGCCTGGATTCCGGTCCGGCCAAGCCTCTTACCAAAGCCGATCTGGATGGGACTGGGCGGGTGACCAGGAAACGGGTCAGTCAAAAAACCAAGAAAGACGGCTGGCTGTCGGCATGTTAAAATTGGTGTGGAGGCGCTCTATGCTGCACGAACAAGCTGAATTGACGGGAACCGTTCATCAAGGCGTCATAGTGATTGATGATGGTGTCGAACTGCCCGAAGGTCAGACTGTCAAGATCATTGTCCAAGCCGCAGACACAGCAAAGCCGGAGTCGAACGCTGTTGAGCCAGCCGACGGCGTAGGTAACGCACAACCGGCGCTCAGCCCACTGGCTCAAATGTTGCTCAGCCACGCCGGTACGGTTGACGATTGGCCAGCCGATTTCGCCCTCAATCACGATCATTATTTGTACGGAGCGGACAAGCGGCAATGAAAACTGTCTTTGCCGACACGTACTATTACATCGCCCTGCTTTCTCCAAAAGACAGCGCACACGCGCGAGCCGTGGAACTTACAGCTCAGTTGCAACCGGCGATTGTGACCACCGCCTGGGTTTTAACTGAGTTGGCGGCGGCTATGTCATCGCCCAGCCAAACGGGAGCGATTCGTCAAACTATTCGATGGCCTGCGCTCCTCCAATGAAGTCAAGATCGTTCCTCCTTCACCGGAACTTTTTGAAGCCGGAATCAGCCTTTTCCGCGAACGCCCTGACAAAGCCTGGTCGCTCACCGATTGCATCTCTTTCATCGTGATGGAACGCGAAAGCTTGACCGAAGCGCTGACCGGCGATCATCACTTCGAGCAGGCAGGCTTCGTCGCATTGCTGAAGTGACCATGTCAATGCTCTACTTACCGCTGTCTGGATGAAATGCGATCTGAGCGATATGAGTAAGTTTAAAATGGCAGACCGCAGTATGCATTCGAGTATGAAACTCGGCAAAGCGCGCCACACCCGCACGGAAGAAATTCGGCTTGAACCTCTTCGCGCCGGTGTGTAGAATCCGGCTTCGCAAACATTCAATCGGAGAGCTAAAGAGCAATGACGACAGCAGCCGGAAAAATCAGACGAGGGTTCGATCAATGCCGCGTTAGCGCGCGCTTCATTCCGCTGACCGCCCTCTCCCTTACGTTGCAGCGCAATTTCTGAAGTTGCGCTGCTCCCGCCAATCGCATTTTTTCCCCGAATAGATTTCGACATTCCGCTCCGCATCCCGCAGGCGATGTGTTCGCCGCGCATTTGAATTTCGCGGAGCCTGATTGAAGAGGACACGACAATGAACGAAAAGTATTTTCCTGAAGAGATCGAAGAAAGACAGCAAAAGCGATGGGCCGATGCGCGCGTCTTTGAGGTTGAAGTTGACCCCGCTCGCGAAAAGTTTTACTGCCTGGAGATGCTGCCGTATCCATCGGGCCGCATCCACATGGGCCACGTGCGCAATTATTCGATCGGCGACGCGCTGTCGCACTTCAAACGCATGCAGGGCTACAATGTGATTCATCCGATGGGCTGGGACGCGTTCGGAATGCCAGCCGAAAACGCTGCGATCAAAAACAACGCGCGACCCGACCAGTGGACGTTCGAAAACATTGACGCAATGCGCGCCCAGTTTCAGCGGATGGGCTTCAGCTACGATTGGCGGCGCGAGGTGGCTTCCTGCACGCCCGAATATTACCGGTGGAATCAGTGGTTCTTCATCGAGATGTGGAAGCGCGGGTTGCTGTACCGCAAGAACGCGACCGTCAACTGGTGCGTCAAATGCAACACGTCGCTGGCGAACGAGCAGGCTGAAGGCGGTTTCTGCTGGCGCCACGAAGACACGCCGGTCGAACAGCGCGAACTGGAACAGTGGTTCATCCGCGTCACCGATTACGCCGACCAGTTGCTGGACGATCTGGACACACTGGAAGGCGGATGGCCCGAACGCGTGATCACGATGCAGCGCAACTGGATCGGTCGCAGCAAAGGCGCGGAAGTCAATTTTGAAATCGCCGGCGATCAATCGAAAAAAATCCGCATCTTCACCACGCGCATTGACACGATCTTCGGCGCGAACACGGTGATCGTCGCGCCCGAACACCAGTTGATTGATGAATTGATCGCATCGGGCAAGGCGAGCGATGAATTGAAAGCGTTCGTCGAGCAACAGAAAGCCATTTCGCCTGAAGACCGCATCGCCGAAGGCCGCGAAAAACAAGGAGTCAACACCGGCCTGTTCGTCATCAATCCGTTCAGCGGCGAGAAACTGCCAGTCTGGACGGCCAATTTCATTCTGACCGGTTACGGCACGGGCGCGATTATGGCCGTGCCCGCGCACGACGAACGCGACTTCGAGTTCTCGAAGAAATACGGCCTGCCGATTCCGCGCGTCATCAAACTGATCGGTTCGACTGAAGCGGACGACGCTCCGGTCGAAACGCCGTTTACCGCTAAGGACGAGACCGGCGTGCTCGTCAATTCCGGCCCGTTCAGCGGAATGAAGGTTCCAGAAGCGATTGAAGCGATGACCGCATACGCTGTCAAACACGGCTTCGGCGAAGCGAAGACCAACTTCAAGATTCGCGATTGGGGCGTTTCGCGCCAACGCGCGTGGGGAACGCCGATCCCGTTCATTCATTGCCCGAACGACGGCATCGTGCCCGTGCCCGAAGAGCAACTGCCGGTCGAATTGCCGCACGATCTGAATTTCAACACGACGGGGTCGCCGCTGGCTGAAGCTCCGGCGTTCGTCAACACGACCTGCCCGAAGTGCGGCGGCGCGGCTCGTCGAGACACCGACACGATGGACACCTTCGTTGATTCATCGTGGTACTACTTCCGCTACTGCGACCCGAAAAACACCAGGATGCCGTTCGCGCCTGAAATCGCGGCCTATTGGACGCCGGTTGATCAATACATCGGCGGCATCGAACACGCGGTGCTGCACCTGATATACACGCGGCTGTGGACGAAGATCATGCGCGACCTGGGTTTGGTCACGTTCGACGAGCCGGTCAAAAAACTGCTGACGCAGGGGATGGTCTGTCTGGCGACTTATCGCTGCGAAGATCACGACTGGCTGTACCCTTACGAAGTCAACGACGGCAAATGCAAATTCTGCGACCGCCCCGCGACAGTCGGCAGAATCGAAAAGATGTCGAAGTCGAAGAAGAACACGGTTGATCCCGACGAGATGATCAAAGTCTTCGGCGCGGACACCGTGCGTTTGTTTATGCTCTTCGCCGCCCCGCCCGAAAAAGATTTGGAGTGGAGCGAATCGGGAGCCGAAGGCGCGTCGCGCTTCCTGGGCCGCGTCTGGCGCATCATTCACAAATGGCACACGCGGATTGCGGATTGCGGATTGCAGATTGCGGATTCCGACTTTTCGCCAGCCGCAAGATCGCTGCGCCGCAAAACGCACCAGACGATCAAGCGCGTCACGCACGACATCGGCGAGCGAATGAACTTCAACACCGCCGTCGCCGCGATGATGGAATTGACGAATGAGATTTACGCCTTCGACGGTTCGTTGAAAGGCGAGATAACCGACGCCGACCGTTTTGCAATGAAAGAGGCGATGGAGGCTCTGGCGAAGTTGCTAGCGCCGTTCACGCCGCACATCGCCGAAGAACTGTGG
>JAJVID010000052.1:32513-56519 GCA_022072205.1 Acidobacteriota bacterium | reverse complement strand
TGAATAGAATGTTTCTCGAAATATGATTCTTTCCGCTAAGACCAAAAAGATTTAGCCATCACTTGCGCGCAAAGTCGCGCCCCAATGGATTGCGCTTCTTTGCATTGTCGTTTTAGTGATTGGGTATGAGTGAGCAGTAAGGAAATACACTGCTCACGCGCCGGTTTCTGATGTCTGTTTTGCCCGGCAGACTGCCTCAGTGAGGGCTTTTTGTGATTAAAGAAAAGCGAGGAGGCAACGATCAATCATCTGCGATACGGCCTCCGCAGCCGCGTCTGGACGCGCCCAGACGCCAATTTTGACTGACGCCCTTACGTCGTTATAATCACATTGACTAAACGCATTGTTCGAGGAGAAGAGATATGCCGAAGATCGCAGACATTGAATACACACCGAATCCCAACGCGGTGAAGTTCATTCTCAAGGAACCGCTCACCAATGGAACATCACGCTCGTTTCAGAACGCGGAATCGGCGCAGGCAGACCCGCTGGCCGCAGCGTTGTTCGACATTGGAAACGTGACGTCGGTCTTTTACATGGATCGTTTCATCACGGTGAACAAAGAGGACGAAGTAAGCTGGGAAGAGATGCTGAAAAAGCTTGCGGAGCCGATCCGTTCCGCTCCTTCCGCTTCCGAAACGCCGGCTCAGCAATCGGCGCCGTATTACACACCGGGCGAGAATCCGTTGCTGGATCGCATCAATCAGGTGCTTGACGAGAAAGTTCGACCAGGCCTGGCGGGCGACGGTGGAGGATTGGAGATCATCGGGCTGAACGACAAAAAGCTGTTGATCAGCTATCAGGGCGCTTGCGGAAGTTGTCCAAGCTCAATCGGCGGAACGATGATGGCCATTGAATATATGCTGAAGGAAGACGTTGATCCTGAGATTGAAGTGATCTCCGTGTAGAAATCAAAAGGCAAAAGGCAAAAATCGAAAATAGAAGAGGAAGCCGCTCTATTTTCGATTTTTGCCTTTTGATTTCTGATTCCCGCTACACCGGCAAATAAACACTCACCGTAGTTCCCATTCCCTCCTCGCTTTCCACTTCTATCTTGCCTCCGTGTTTTTTGACGATTTCCTGGGTGATCATCATGCCAAGTCCGGTGCCGTTGCGCTTGGTTGTGTAGAAAGCTTCAAACAAGCGGCGTTTGGTTTCCGGGGACATGCCCACGCCGCGATCAATAACGCTGATAACCACTGCTCCGTGCGCTCCGTTGGTTTCCGGCATCGCTAATGCGCCGTTGCCGGAAACGTATCGGGTCTGCAATTCGACGCCGCTGTTCTGCGATGACGCCTCAACGGCGTTGATGAGGAGATTGAGAAACACTTTTCGCAGTTGCTGCTGGTCGTACTGTCCCTGCGGCAGCCGCGAGGCGTAATCCCGCGCAACACGAACGCGCGAACGTTCGAGCCGGTCGCCCGCAAGCTCGACGACTTCGTCAAGCAATTTGTTCAGATCGGTTGTCCGGCGGTCCGGGTCGCGCGGCCTCGTCAGGTAACGCAAATCCATCACAATGGTCGAAAGGTGCTCGACGCCGCGTTTGAGCCGCCCGACCGTATGGTTCACGTCGCCATCGCCGCCGATCTGCATCTCCAGCAGATCCAGGTTGAGTTTGACCGCGCCGATGGGATTGTAAAGTTCGTGCGCGACGGTAGCGGTGATCTGGCCGACGGCGCTGAGAGTACGGCTGCGCCGCAATTCTTCGCGGACTTTCTCCGCTTCAGTCACGTCCACAATCACCACCACGCGCCCGCCGGGCTGGCCGCCGATCATCAACGGCGTTACGTAAACATCGAATAAACGCGCGTCGGCGGCGTTCTGATTGCCATGATCGTATCGCGGTCTGACTTCGATGCGTTCGCGCAGACTTGAGCTATCGTCCGGTTGCGCAAGCATCTTCCCGACAAAAGCCGCGACTTCCGGCAGGTGGGCAAGCGCAGCCCGGTAATCTTGCAACACCAGCGAGGGCGCCGGAAGTTTGAAGTGGTTCAAGAACGCCTTGTTGACCGCGAGCAGTTCCCCGCTGTTGTTCACGACGATGATGTAGTTCGACTGGCTGTCGAAGATCGAGCGCGCAAAATCTCTCGCCTCCAGTTCCTGCCGGCTGGCCCGCCGGAGCTGGAGAATTTGATTTCGCGTGAGAAAGAAAGTGAGCGCGGCGACGACTAGACCCAGCAGCCACGTTATCCACCTGGTGCGGCTGACTTCGGCTGCGGCCGCTTGTTGCCGGTCGGCGAAATTGCGCAGCGTGTCGCTCTGAGTCTGAGTTACCACCTCCGTCAGCTTTTCAGCCACATCATCCATCTCAGTGCGCAGCTTTAAAAACTCGTCCTGCCCGGCTTGAAGCTCCTGTTGCATGTTTTGCTGCGGCCCCGGTTGAGACTGCTGTTGAAGCGCATTCTGGGTATTCGGCTGCGACTGTCCGCCCGGCTGATTTGTCTCTACGCCGTTGACCGCATCATTCTGGCCCGAAGGGTTTTCAATCCTGGTCAGATTTTCCAGGAACTTTTGAGACATCGCTTCAACGTCGCGCCAGGCGGCAAGCTCTTTGTCGGGCAGTGTTCCATGTCTCTCGCGCTTACCCCACAGCTTCCTCCCGTTTTCAATCTCATTCAGAAATCTATTCTTCGCGGCTTTGAGTTTGACGCTGAAAGGCGGAACCGGAACTTTTATTCTTGGCCGAGCGCGGTAGAGGCGCGCCTCTGCGACAACTTCCGCCGTCGCTTCACGAATGTTGAGGGCGAGCGTAAAGCGCTCCATGTAATCGTCCGTCCCCTCTCTCGCAGTGACGCTGATCTGGTTGAGCTTTGAAGAGCCTTGCGTTCCGATCAGCCAGATCAGAAACAGCAGCAAGGCGAAGCCGATGGCCAGCACAGTATAAATCGAGCGGAGATTGACATGTTTTATTGACGGCGAATTCATCTTTCAACTACTACGGGCCATCGGCGTTGAGTCAGCGCCGGCTGTTGCAGCATTGTGGCGCCGTGCCTTTTTGCAGGTATAAAGTCTTTCATCTGCCTTGCTGATTAAATCGGTTTCTTCAGTGGAATCCGCCGGGAACGACGCCACGCCCCAACTGACATCCAGATGTTCGGACAAAGAGGATTCGAAATGCCACGCCTTCATGTTCGATTCCAACCTGAGCAGCGCGCGGGCCACCGCGTCGCCTGAAGTTTCAGGGCAGATGGCGGCGAATTCATCGCCGCCGTAGCGGAATACGGCGTCGCTTTGTCGCAAAGACGATTTCAATATCCGCGCGACCTGCGCCAGTATCCGATCTCCCGCCTGATGGCCGAATTGATCGTTGACCGACTTGAAGCGGTCAACGTCGAACAAGACAAGCGACAATTCGCGGCGGTAACGTTGCGCGCGTTCGATCTCATCGCGCAGTTTGCGATTGAACGCCGCGCGATTAGGCAATTCAGTCACAGGATCGCATTCGGCCCGTTCGGCCAAAGCCCGCGCGCGTTGTTCGACCAGTTCATTGATCTTCGCCGCCAGCAATTCATTGAGTTGCGCGTAGAAACTCGACTGGGTTTCGATCAATTCATCCTTGCTCATCCGCGCCGTGTGACGTTGGACAAGGTCGTTTGCGACCAGACGCATCGCGGCGCCGTTACGAAAGATCGCTTCGATTTCTTCATCACGCGCCGTTTCGTTTTCGCCATTCGTCGTGGCGCTGAATTCGCTTAAGAGCCGCTCAAACTCCTGACGCAAAATTTGAGTGATCGGAATTGCCATCGCAACATCTTTCGCAATGTGTAAAGATTATTTCAGCCGAAACGATAGACTGTTGAATCCTGATTGACCGCCGCAATTATAGTCTTAAACAAGGCGGTTGTGACACCCGCAGCGTCAGACGGCAAACATCGGAGATAACGCATGAGCAAAAGCTATGACGCGGCCATAATCGGCGCAGGAGTTTTCGGATCATGGATCGCCTACAACTTACAGCAGGCGGGACTGCGCGTTTCGCTGATTGACGCTTACGGAGCGGCGAACAATCGCGCGAGTTCGGGCGGCGAATCGCGCATCATCAGAATGGGTTATGGAGCCGACGAAATTTATACGCGATGGTCTCAGCGTTCGCTGGCGGCCTGGCAGGAGTTCTTTGCGCGCATCGGACGCCCGGAGCTTTTTCACCGGACTGGCGTGTTGTGGATGGCGCGCGAAAACGATCCGTATACCATTGCGACGCTGCGAACGCTCGAAAGGGTCGGAGTGAATTTTGAACAACTCCGGCGAGACGAACTGGGGCGCCGCTATCCGCAAATCAATTTCGGCGAAGTAAGCTGGGCGATTTATGAACCATTGAGCGGAACGCTGATGGCTCGCCGCGCAGTTCAGTCAGTTATAGATTTCGTCGCGCAAAACGGCGGCGATTATCTGATCGAGTCGGTTGTCGCGCCTGCAGGCTCAGGCCGGTTGAACGAAGTTATCACGCGCGGCGGTTCAAGGATCAGCGCAGAGATTTTTATCTTCGCCTGCGGCCCCTGGCTGCCGAAAATCTTTCCTGCTTTGTTACAGAGCCGTATTCATCCGACACGTCAGGAAGTTTATTTCTTCGGCGTTCCTGCAGGCGACGCGCGTTTTGCGCCGCCGCTGATGCCGACGTGGATAGATTTCGGCGCTGAAACTTACGGCATGCCCGATCTGGAAAATCGAGGTTTCAAACTCGCGCTTGACCGTCACGGCTCGGCGATTGACCCCGACACGGCAGAGCGCAATGTGACTGAAGATTCGCTCAGTGAAGCGCGAGCGTTTTTGGCCGAACGGTTTCCGGCGTTGAAAGGCGCGCCGTTGGTCGAATCACGCGTCTGCCAGTACGAAAACACATCGAACGGTGATTTCCTGATTGACCGCCATCCCGATTTCGACAACGTCTGGCTGGCGGGCGGAGGCTCCGGTCACGGGTTCAAACACGGCCCGGCGCTCGGCGAATACGTCGCGGCGCGCGTCATCGAAGGCGGAGAGATCGAAAGCCGATTCACGCTGGCGACCAAAGAAACAGTGCGGAAGCGCGCCGTGTTTTAGCCTGTGAATAATTTCAGGATATTTCTCCCGGCGATTTCGTATGATCGCTGCGAAGGAGGAACAGACATCATGAGCAAACCAGGAACAGCGGCGGTTTTAAGTTTCTTCATCCCCGGCGTCGGCCAGATTTACAACGGCGCATTCTGGCGGGGCGTTTTCTGGCTGATCATCACGCCCGGTTTTTGGATTGGCACGGGCGGGTTGTTAGGCTGGATATGCCATCTTATCGCGGCTTACACGGCTCATTCTTACGCGAAGAAACACACACTCATTTTCGGGCAGCATCAAATGTGAAACACGGCCATGATTCCAAATGCAGGAAAGCTTCGTTAATAGCTGGGCGCAAAGAGCCATTTCATCGCGGCGATTTTATAGAACCAGCTCAGGAGATAGAGAGCGAGCAGCGCATACAACACCTGATTCGACCTGGTCGAGTAAATCAGTTTGGACCAGGGGGTGCGCGAATAAATAAGATAGAGCGACAGCGGAATGCTCAACGCCATCAGGCAAAAAGCGATAAGGCCGAACGGCTGTACGATGAACGCCTCAAAAAAATGCAGTCGTGCGGCGTGCGCAAAGCTGGTGGTTAATCCACAACTCGGACAAGGAACTCCGGTTAGATGAAGGAAAGCGCAAGACGGCAAACCGAGTTGCTCGTGAGTGCCAACGCCGCGCGATGAAGGTTGCAGCAGCCGCGCCGTGACCAGCCCGGCGCTGGCGATAAAAAACAGCGCAACGTATTTAGCTTGATCGCTTCTGGAGTATTCGGAAGAGTTGAGCGAGTCGAATGGACTACAGGAGTCCGATTGTTTCGCTATATTCGATTCAGCCTGGTCAAGCTCGATCATTGAATTGAACCGGATGCCGCGCTTAACGCCACGATAGCCACCCAGGCCAAAATACCCAGGCAGAAAAAGGCTGTGGCGCCGATGCCAACGTAGAATCCCGCCTTGGCAAAATTCTCGCCCGCTGGCGGCGCTTCACCTCGGCGGATCGCATCCATTTCCATTTTGCCTAAAATCAATCCGGGCACGCTCAGGAGCGGGCCGCAAGTAAAGATAGAAACAATGCTCAGAACCATCGCAGCGACCGCGCGGCCGCTGGCGCTGCCCTGTTGACTGGGCATCTGGCTGGCGTAACCGTATTGCGCGGGTGAATAACCTTGATAGCCCGGGTAAGGAGAATAATTCTGCGGTGTTTGCTGTTGCTGGCCGGAACCGGATGTCGAATAGGGATAAGATTGCTGAGCCGACGCTGAAGACGCGCCCTGACTTTGCGCGCCGCCGGGTTTTACCAGCGGCGCGCTGCAAGATCTGCAAAATTGATCGTTATCGAGGTTGTTAGCTCCACAACGGGTGCAGAACATAATCGGTGTCCTCCGGACTTAATTATCGAGCGGTTAAGGATTGGAGCGTTTCAGTTAGTTTCTCGTGGCGAAGGCGCGGCGACAGGCTCGCGCAATTTTGTCGTCGTCGGTTCGGCAATGCTGAAATCTGAAACCGGCGAGTGCGACGGTTCGACCAGGCGCGCGACCGGCGAAGTGTTCGGGGTGGAAAAGAGAGGGAGTTGCTGATCCCGTTGTTCCTGTTGACGCTTTAACTCAACGATTCGCCTGCCGATAAAAAACCCGTTGAAGATAATCCCCAGGCCGATCAGAAAAGGAACGAGACCGACGACCCACAGGTTTCGCAGAATGTTGGCCTCCGGCCCGTGAACCGTAGTGGCGATGGCGTCGAATAGAAAGCTGAGGAAGATCATCAGGCTCAGGCCGACGCTGCTGGTGATCACGCCGGCTTTGATTTCATTGAGCCGCTTCTCTTCAGGCGACTTTTTTCTATGCGCGGCGCGCTCAGCCTTCCAATCTTCAAGAGTGGCTCTCTGCCAATCATCACCGTCCCTGGCTGTGGCCCCGCCTTTGCCCAGCACGCCTTTCACGCGGCGCAGATTGACGCCGCACCTGGTGCAATACTTTGTTTGATCACTGGATTCGGTTCCGCAAGATGGGCAGTACATAGACGTTTCTCCTCTTTCTCGCCGTTATCTTGAAAGCTCGTGCGGCGGCCTGCTGTGCGGCAGGTGTCTGGTGTCGTCTTCAGTTACGCTCACGGAAGGCTGTCGTACAGGTTCAAGCTCGCTCGTTCTCGGCGCCGGCGCTTCGATTGGTGGAGCGGCGGAAAAGACTGGATGCGGGTTGCCCTGAGACATCGAGTGTGGTTCGCGTTGAGGCTGCGGCGGCGTGGTCTGCGCGGTTCCGGCATTCGGTGGGCGCGAAGCGATGATCTTCGATACTCCGACGGCCAGCAGAATGAATCCGATGATGATCATCGGCCCGAATAGTGAGTCCCCACGAAATATGCCTGAGAAGATGAAGCTGAAAAATTTCAGCGCCACGATGCCGCCGCCGATGATGCTCATACGAACTCCCTTCGCCATCTCGCGCTGTCTTTCGATTTCGAGCGGATGAGCTACGGGCGGGACATAATAGTTCGGTTGCGGAATCTGTCCGGATAGGGCCTGCGAAACTGCGACGAGATTCGTCCCGCACACGGTGCAGAATCTTTTTCCATCGGCCTGATTCGACCCACATTTCGGACAGAACATCGCGTCTCCTCGATTATTGTTTTGGAAAGGCAGTATAGCACGGCCAAAAAACCAGCCAAATAAATCGCCTTTGGAGCGTTGATTCGATTTCAGCGCGCATTTGCCGGCTGCCATCTTCAGTCATAACGCGGGGCCATGCGAAAAAGTTGCGCGCGGAGGATCGGGCGCTCTCGAAGCCGAAATGGAATTGCCCCGCGAAAGCAGGGCAATTACTCTCAATCGGCGAATGCGCGGCGATCTAATTTCGTTTGAAAACCTGGAACGCCTTCCGCAAGCTCCCCTGAAAGAGCGACATCATCGCCATGTAGCCGTAGCCGAGCAGGAAGATGAGCAGGAAAGGGATCGTCGCATAGATGTTGCTGCGAATCGCGTAATAGACCGCGAAGACGAAGTAGAGCGCGAAGACGAGTTCGATGTAAGGCAGCAACCCGCGCTTGCGGCGATATTTCATCGCGGCCTTCAACCAGTTGTCCCTGCGGTTTTCGACGTTGTATTTCGGAGTACGGACGAAACTGGATTGCACTCTGAACAACGCTTCCAGCACCGCGCGCGTGTTTGAAAACACAAGCCCGATGCCCATCGCCATCGCCAACGGAATCAGCCACAGCCGCCGCTTTTCGTTCGGATAACGATAGAGAATCGCGGAGCCGTAAAAGCTGACGACCGAAAACGTCGCAAAGATCATCAGCGGCGTATCGAGCAGCAGCATGTGAAACAGCCCCTGGTTAAATCGCACGATCAACACGGGAATGTGCAGAACGCTCAGTACGATCATCAGCATCGCCGCGCAATTGCCGAACAGCCGGAAGAAGAGTTCGACCTTTTGCTGGAAAGTGAGCTGCGGATGCTTCCACAAACGCGGCATCAGCTTCAGCCCGACTTGCACCAGGCCCTTTGCCCATCGGCGTTGTTGCGTTTTGAAGGCGTTCATCTCGACGGGCAGTTCGGCGGGCACGTCTTCATCGAGCAGGTAAATAAATTTCCAGCCCATCAACTGCGCGCGGAAGCTGAGGTCGGTGTCTTCGGTCAGCGTGTCGTGTTGCCAGCCGCCGCTCCATTCAATCGCTTCGCGCCGCCACATTCCAGCAGTGCCGTTGAAATTGAAGAACGCGCCAGTGCGATTGCGCGACGCCTGTTCGACGACGAAGTGGCCGTCAAGCAAGACTTCCTGAACCCGCGTCAGCAACGAATAGTTCGCGTTGATGTGGCTCCACCGCATCTGAACCATGCCGATCCGCTCATCGGTGAAGAAGTCAACCATCTGTCGGAGGCAATCCGGCTTCGGCAGAAAGTCGGCGTCGAAGATGGCGACGAGTTGTCCTTTGGCCAATCTCATTCCGTTTTCGAGCGCGCCCGCTTTGAATCCGGTTCGATCGGTGCGGTGAATGTAGTGAATGTCGAATCCCTGCTGCCTGTGCTTCTCAACGGCGGCTTCGGCAATCTTGACCGTTTCGTCGGTTGAATCGTCGAGCACCTGGATTTCAAGCAGGTGGCGCGGGTAATCAATCCTGGTCACCGATTCGAGCAATCGCTCGACGACGTACATTTCGTTGAAGAGCGGAAGCTGGACGGTAATGCGCGGCAGTTCGCCTTCGGCGAAATGGCGCCTGGGTTGCGGCTTGACGCCCCGGTAACGCCAGAACTGATAAACCATCCGCACACGGTAAGCGCCTAGAACCGCGAGCAGCGCCAGAATGGTGAAATAGAGAATAACTATCGTCCAATCGAACGCGTCGAGCGAGTAAAGATAGCTGATGTTGTCTCGGCCATGTCGAAGGATCGGATCGGTCAGTATTTTCACCTGCTCCGGATCGGGAGCCTGCTGAAGGAGCATTAGAGCGAAGTTCATATAAGCTGTGATTAGCCCTCAATCGAAATTATCAAAAGTCGCAAAATCAATCGCGCATGGTAGCCATTCGCGGCGCGCAGTCAACCGCGCCCGAAGGCGTCAGGTCCCCTGCTTCGGCGCGAACAGCGGGAAGATTTTCTGGAACAGGTAATCTTTGATCTCCCGATCCAGTTTCCTGGTGTCCTGACTCGAATCTTTCTCAGTCGGTATGGCTTCGGTATTGAATGCGATGACATAGGCCGTTCGCGTGTCAGGTCGCAAATAGAAGTGCGAGATGAAACCGTTCTGGCTGCCGCTGTGTCCGATGAAATGCTGGCCGAAATTGTCCTCGATGAAAAACGTCAGCCCCATCGCATTTTTCCGATTTTGCCCTTCCGGTTGAACGATCTCACTCGGCTCGATGGTGATCTGCGACTGGAACATCTCTTCGAGAGACGAGCGTTTCAGCACCTGATCATAGATCGCCTGTCTTCTCACATCCCCCGCCAGAAAGCCGATGTATTTGACCATGTCGGGCAGCGGCGCGTTCAGGCCGCCGTTCGAGACAGTGATGCCGGTGTCAACGTCAAACCTGCCCGGCGTCAGCTTGCCTTCCTTCAAATAGTAGCTGTGCGAGCGGTATTTGAGCAGGTGTTGCGGAGTCGTGTCGAAATAGCTGCGATACATTTCGAGCGGCTTGAAGATGTTCTTGTCAATGTAAACTTCGTAATCGTCTTTCGTGAGCAGTTCGATCACGCGGCCAAGAAAGATGATGCCCGGGTTGGAGTAACTGAATTTCGATCCGGGTTTAAACAAAATCTCGGTGTAAGGCATCATCGCCACGAGTTGCGACCAGTGTTGCGGCTCGTGCGGGTGCCAGTCTTTGTCGCCGCCCCAGGGCCAGGTCGCGCTGCGGAAACCGGCGCTGTGAGTCATCAGATGCTTGATCGTGATCTGGCTCATGTCGCCGAACGGGTTGTGAACGGCGTTGAGTTCGGGCAGATATTTGACGATCGGATCGTCAAGCTTGAGCAGGCCGCGATCTCGCAATTGCATGATCGCAATGCTGGTAAACGTCTTCGTGATCGAAGCCCAGTGATAGATCGTGTTTTCGTCAACCGGCTGCTGCTTTTCCTGATTGGCCAGACCGAAGAACTCCTGCGCGATGACCTGCCCGTCCTGAATCAGCATAAAGCTGCTGCCGACGATGCCGTGTTTGCGCATTGACTGGTCGTAGAAGGTTTTGAATTCGCGTCGAACCTGAGCGAAGTTTTTTGGGGACTGACTATGAACCATGTTTGATGACGAAATTAAGATGATGGACAACAACGATACCGCCACACGCGTAACCGCGCCATATCTGGTTTTCATTCGGATTCACCTCTGTGATATTGATTTCTATGGCACCTACCGCGCGCGTATTTTCCCATTCAATGGCTGTTATGACAATTGCAATGACGCAGTGATTGCGCTATGAATTGGCGCGCAATCACTCGACAATCCAATCACTCCGATCATCCGAGGGAAAATAATGCGCAAGAAATCAAGACGCGACTTTTTACAGGCGGGCCTGGGCGCGGCTGGCTCGTGGCTTTTAACCGAGGCCACCCCAACCGCTTCCGCCTTCGCCGACAAGATCAGCAATCCCGCTTTTGGCGGAGGCGGATTCAAGCTCGGCCTTGTGACTTACAACCTGGCCAAAGACTGGGATGTTCCGACGATCATCAAGAACTGCGAAATGACCGGATTTGAAGCCGTCGAACTGCGCACAACGCACAAACACGGCGTCGAGCCGGCCTTGAGCAAAGAGCGGCGAATCGAGGTCAGGAATCAGTTCGCCGGAACGAAAGTTCGCCTGCTCAGCCTCGGCTCAGTTTGCGAATTTCATTCGCCCGACCAGTCAACCGTGCGCAAGAACATTGACGAGTGCAAGCGATTCATCGAACTCGCCCACGACATCGGCGCAATCGGCGTGAAAGTTCGTCCGAATGGAATCCCAAAAGAAGTTCCCGAAGAAAAGACAATCGCCCAAATCGGCGCGGCCTTGCGCGAGTGTGGCGAGTTCGCCAAAGGCGCGAACGTCGAAATCTGGGTAGAAGTTCACGGGCGCGATTCCAGCCAGCCCGCGCGGATGGCCAAGATGATGCAAGCGGCCAACCATCCGCAGGCCGCCATCTGCTGGAACTCGAATCCGGAAGACGTGACGAACGGCTCGGTCAAACAGAGCTTTGCGCTGTTGAAACCCTGGATTCGCAACGCGCACATCAACGAGTTGTGGAAACCGGAGTACCCCTGGCGCGAACTGTTCGGGCTGATGAAAGCGGCTGGTTACAATCGTTACTGCCTGGCTGAGATTCCTGAGACACCAGACCCGATCAGGTTGATGCGATACTACAAGGCTTTCTGGTCAGAGTTGAGCCGCTAACGTGTGATTGACCCATGGAAACTCTGAGGCTATGCTGCCGGTATGTTTAATAAAAAGCACGAAATTGCAGACAAATTCTCCATCTCGGAACACACGGTGATTCACCCGGGAGATTGTCTGGACTTGCTTAAAACCGTTCCTTCAGAAACGATCCAGCTTATCGTCACTTCTCCTCCATACAATCTTGGGAAGGAATACGAAAAGAAGCTGAAGCTTGAAACATACCTCGACCAGCAGGCCGCTGTGATTCGGGAATGCTATCGAACACTGGCTCCTTCGGGCAGCATCTGCTGGCAAGTGGGAAATTACGTCGAGAATGGGTACATCATTCCTCTCGATGCGGTTCTCTATCCCATTTTCAGCGATTTAGGACTTCGTCTACGGAATCGCGTAGTTTGGCACTTTGAACACGGCCTGCATTGTACACGGCGGTTTTCGGGCCGCTACGAAACGATAATCTGGTTTACGAAGACGGACGATTACGTATTCAATCTCGACCCGGTTCGGGTCCCGCAAAAGTATCCAGGGAAAAAATATTTCAAAGGGCCGAATGCGGGCCATTATTCGTGCAATCCTCTCGGCAAGAATCCGGGTGATCTATGGGTGATCCCGAACGTAAAGAGTAACCACGTGGAAAAGACGGAACACCCTTGTCAGTTTCCAGTGGAGCTTGTCGAGCGGCTGGTTCTTTCGATGACGAACGAGGATCAGTGGGTGTTGGATCCGTTTCTGGGAACCGGAACTTCGATCATAGCCGCCATCAGGCATGGGCGACGTGGAGCCGGAGCCGAAACGGTTCCAAAATATATCCGACTTGCTCGTCAACGCATTCGGCAGGAGATGGATGGCACATTGCGAACACGCCCAATGAATAAGCCCGTGTATGATCCGATAGAGGCGGGCAACAGCCTTACCGTTGCGCCATGGACTGGTAATCAGGGGATGGCTCAGCCGAGCCTTCTTGATAAATCCGCCGGGAAGCAGGGGTAAAGCAAACGATGGTAATTGCTCAAACTTACTCTCATCTCAACGGTCTGGAATTCCTGCTCGTTCACAAGCCGAGGCTTTGGGAAGAAATACGGGACGTGATCGCCCAGGTTGACGCCGCGAAATGCAAAACGAAGGTTTCCAAAGAGAAGACGATGACAGGCAAGTTACTATACAGCCCCATCGAAATGAACAACTGTTTCAAACTTCTGCTGAGGAACGAGGGATGGCAGGAGAGCCGTGTCAATTACTGGGTCACGAAAAGCGAGAAGCTGATTCGGAAGACGCTTACGATGACGCCCGGAGAGCAAAAGAAAGAGATCGAAGCCGCTGGCGAAACACCGATCTTCAGCTACAACCAGACCGATTTTGTGAAGGATCGTGTGGCGATTGAGGTTCAATTCGGCAAATACGCCTTCGTGGCTTACGATCTTTTCGTCAAACACCTTGCCTTCTATGTCGGCGACCATATTGACGTTGGTATCGAAATTCTCCCGATGAAGTCCCTGCAATCTCAGATGAGTTCGGGAGTCCCGTACTACGAAGGCGAGTTTTACAATGTTATTCGCCAAGGGCGCGGCGTGCCGGCAGTGCCGCTGGTAATAATAGGAATTGAAGCATAACTGGCCACCCATCTCAGGCGTGATTAGATGCTTTACCTGAATAAGTCTCGCTCTTTCAGCCTCACCAATTCTCTCGCGCTGCCCTCGCCGTGATCAAAGTAATAACCCCGGATCACGACGACAGGGATGCGGGCGGTCTTTCGCATCAGCAAGCCGCTCGACGCCGCGATCTCATCCGCTACCGCGAGCACTGTCGCCGACAACTCTTTTCCGTGATCGTCGGTTTTGCCTCGAAAATCTTTGAGCGGCTTGATGCCAGCCACGCCGATGGCGACGTTCGTCAAGCCTTCGCGCCACGCTCGTCCGAAGGTGTCAGTGATGACGACTGCGGCGTTGACCTTGAGCAGTTCGGCGAATCGCGTTTTGAGCAGCAGCGCGGAATCGTCCGGCGCGACAGGCAGGAGTGAAACCCATTCCTTGCCGACTACATTTGAGCGATCCACGCCCGCATTGGCGCAGACGAACCCGTGTTTTGTTTCGGTGATTAGCACGTGATCGTCCGATCGCACGATGTTGGCTGATTCGCTCAGCACGACCTCGATCAATCGTGGGTCGCGTTGCTGCTTGTTGGCGATTTCGACGGCGAACTCGGATGGGGTTACGGATTCCAGGTTGACCAGGCGGCCCTCGGCTTTCGAGACTATCTTTTGCGCGACGACGATGATGTCGCCGTCGGTTATCTTGAACTTCATCTTGTCAGCCGCGCGCGCGATCATCAGACCGAGGTCGTCGCCAGGCCTGATTTCGGGGATGCCGCGAATGGGGGTCAGTTGAATTTCGGAACTCAAGTTCAATGCTCCTGTCGGGAGTTAGGTAAAACGCGGCGTATGCTAAAACTTGATCGCTCGATTGACAAGGACTGCTTGCTGTCTGCGTGAAAAGCCGAATAGAATCCATCGCCGCAAATTCATCACACAACCAGCAAGTAACCAACAGGAGGCGATATGATCGCATTCGAGAGCTTCAACCGTTCAGTTCTGCTCTTTACGCTCGCGCTTTTATTCTCCCCAACTTCGATTTGCGCTCAAACCGCGCAGCCGGACAACACGGTAGCCAAACCCGAAGTCGTTTCGCCGCTCGGAGCCAAACACTACGCGCAGGCTGACGACAAAGGCGAGATTGCGAAGGCGCGGGAGAAACTCGCGGCTGATCCGAAGAATGTCGAGTTGATTATTGCGCTGGGCCGCGCGCAGGCGAACGTGTGGCGATACAACGACGCCATCAAGACATACACGCAGGGAATCAAGATCGCTCCGGCGAACGCGATGCTCTACCGGCATCGCGGCCACCGTTACATCTCGACCCGCCAGTTCGACAAGGCCGTGACCGATCTGAAGCGCGCCTCGGAACTCAAGAACGACGATTACGACATCTGGTATCACCTGGGACTGGCGCATTACCTCAAAGGCGAATTCTCAAAAGCCGCCGCAGCTTATGAACGTTGTTACGCCGTCGCGGAGAAGAACCGCGCCACCGTGGAGGCCAGCAAGGAAGGCCGCGACGATTCGGTCATCGCTATTTCAGATTGGCTTTACATGACTTATCGCCGGATGAAGAAAGACGCAGATGCGGCTAAAGTCCTGGGGAAGATCACTCCGCAGTTGCAGGTCAAAGAAAACAAGTCATATTACGACCGGCTGTTGTTCTACAAAGGATTGAAGAAGGAAGACGAGTTGGTCAACGTCGAGAAGGCGACTGACCTGGAGATTGCGACCGTGGGATACGGCATCGGCAATTGGCATCTGTACAACGGCAATCGGGCGAAGGCCGAAGAGTATTTCCGCAAGATCGTTTCAGGGAAATACTGGCCCGCATTCGGATTCATAGCCGCCGAAGCTGAACTGGCGAGGAAGAAATAATAGGATCATCCGGCGTGCGCTGGGCGGATCACACCTGCGGCTGGCTCGCGCGCCGGTTGCGCCAGAGCAGAGAACCCCATCAGAACCAGCGCAATCCAGATCAAGTCCGATAGCAGCAGATGCGCAAGTTGCAACCCAATCGGCGCATGCAGCAGCAGATTGACCAGTCCCGCGCCGAGTTGGATCAACACAAGCGCGATTAGCGCGTTTGATAACCCCTTGACCCTTTCGCTGTACCGCCAGGTTCGAGCAAGATAGGCAGTCAAAATCATAAAGCCGCTCACCACGACCGCGATGAATGGATGAAAAAACCGAAGGCGGATCAGGACGTGAGCCGTCGGAGAGAGGTCTTGCTTCAGCCCTTCGGCCAGTGAAGTGACCGGGAAAAGCGTGCCACCCAAAGCGGTCACGGCTCCGCTCACGCCCAAAATCAAAGTCCCAATCAAGGCGGCGGCAAACAGCCAATTGATCGCGCCTTGCCAGCGGAAGTCGGGACGTTCGTCCGTCGAAGCTACCCAGGCGGTGACCGAGAGCATTCCCACAAGGAGGAAGGTGTTGATCAGGTGAGCGGACATCCACAGCGCCCGCGCAATGGATTGGTTTTCGGCGACGTACTCAAAAAGAACCAGACCCGCGCCAATCGCGGCTTCCATGAGCATGAAAAACATCGCCAGCGCAGCGGCGACACGAACTCCATGTTTTCGCTCATAAGCTCGTAATGCCCAAATCAGCATTACAACCACCAGGATCAACGCCAGCCCGCTCGACAGCCGGTGCGAATATTCAACCAGAGTCTTTACTGTCGGCGAGCTTGGAATGACTTCGCCGTTGCAAAGCGGCCAGTGGCTGCCGCACCCCGCGCCGGAGCTGCTCGCCCGCACGTAAGCGCCCCAGACGATCACTAGAAGATTGAAAGCCAGCGTGAACCAGGCATACCTTGCGAAACGATTGAGTTTCATTGCAAACCTCTATTCCGAATAATTGCTATTGGATTGGTAACAGTATCGCAAAGTTCACGTGATCCGGCATCTCTCTATGCTAAAAATTAGAGGTCACGCGGGCTTAGGTATTGATCGTAGCGGCGGAGTGGCTCCCACTCTGGCGAGTATTCCAGCCTGGTTTCGGGGCATCGCTCTTCGAGCTTGACAATTTCGACAGCCTCGATAAAAAGACGATCCAGGTTTTCAATAGGGCTACCGGTTTTTCTACAGGCGGCGACGTGAGTGCGGATGACCTGGTCAACTTTCACGCGGGTGGCCTGGGGCAGCTGGTTAATCATTTTCAGCGTTTGATCGGATATTTTCATGATCCTTCTCCTCAGTGATGTTTTTATCAGAATCGCTTGTTCAAGCGAACTGCGGAAGATACTCAATATCTGCGCCGGTTTCAAGAAATAGTTTAATAAAAGTTTCGTCATGTCTATTGCATCGCACTCTGCCGCTGATCGCTGACCGGCATAACCACACCAATCCTGGCTATCACAGTCAATTGCCTTGACATTATAGAGATCATCTCTATCATTCCACCTGCTTTCTTCATAGAACACTCTTTGTAAAAGAAATCTTTCAGCAGATCACTGATGAACATTTACCGCCATCCGTTGATCTGGAGAACGCCAATTCTCCTCCTCACAACGGAGTCGTGGGCGCCCCAAAGGTATAAATTTGTGATCAGGGATTCATGTGTTTGGCAACAGGCTTACATGCCGTGATGCTTGATCGGTTATCCCAGCGCTTTCTCTCATTCGCTCTTGGTTAATCATTCCCCCACTGCCTCTTCGTTTGGGAGAGTATCCTGACCAATCCCCCGATAGGAGAAAAGTATGAGCAGCGCCGACCAAAAGGAGATCATTTTCACCCCAGAAGCGAAAGGATCGCGGCTTCTGCCTTCATCCAAAGGTTTCAGCGTCAATTTCAGCCGCCTGAACCAGAAGCGTGAAATAAAACTGAAAACTCCTCGTTCGACCCCACTAGGCAGGATTGAAGATCAGGCCCGCTATACCAAGCTCAAAGAGGAAGCCCAGTTTTCAGAGGTTTCCGCCGACTCTCTGCTTTTTTTGCAATCTGATCCTCAAGGAACCGCGATGAGTTTCGACGAGCAGAAACTGCGCGCCACAGGCGATTTCGCCGGACTTGACGACACATCGTGGACACCACCGAACAGCCAGATTGCCGTCGGGCCTTCTCACCTGCTCGTCGCTGTAAACACGGCTCTCGCCATATTCGATAAAACAGGGCGACAGATACTGCGCGTCAATCTTGCTGACATATTTTCGCAATTGGTTCAGGACGCGATCATTTTCAGTCCCAGAGTGGTCTACGATCAGTTTCGTGAAGGTTGGATGATAGCGGCCTGCGCGCGCAGTGTGGATGAACGGCATTCGTGGTTTCTGCTCGCCTATTCGACCGGGGCCAGTCCGCTTGGTGAATGGTTCACCTGGGCGCTAGACGCCGGTTTCGATGGGAAAATCAGAACCGGGCATTGGGCTGACGACATCGGTTTGTCGGTTGATAACAATTCGGTTTATCTGACAGCCAACATGTTCAACGCCAAAGGCCGGTTCCTCTATTCCAAGCTTCGCATCGTGAATAAAAAAGAGATGCAATCTGGCGGGATTTTGCACGGATGGGATTTCTGGGAGCTTCGCAACGCCGATGGTTCATTGGCTTTTGGAGTGCAACCCGCGCTGAATCTTCGGGCGACTGACACTCAATACCTTCTCAACACCACCAGCGACGGGCAAGGGGTCACTCAATGGAGCGTTACGCATGCGCTGCGCCATGACCCTCTTCTGAAGCGACGCTTTATTGCAACGCCCGGTTTTCAATTGGCTCCCAACGTCAAACAGTTCCTATCCGATGTCGAAATCGAAACCGGAGACACGCGGCTAACCAACGTGGTGTTTCGTAACGGCATGCTTTGGGCAGCGCACACGGTCGCAGCGGATTGGGGCAATGATTCCAACGTCGCGGCGATTCACTGGCTACAGATCAACGCCCGAGCAGGCTTTGTCGCACAGCAGGGGATTTACGGCGCCGCGCATTTTCATTATTTCTGCCCGGCAGTGACGCCTGATGGCGAGAGCAATCTGTTGATCGTCTTCAACCGCGCCGGAGAAAGCGAATTTCCTTCGATCCGATATGCAGGCAGGCTCGCATCCGATGAGCCGAATACTTTGCAGGCAAGCGCTCTGCTCCAACAAAGTTTAACCGCAGGCGCAGCCGAATGGAGTACGCGCAACGGTGTGGCCTGCGCGCCGGACGGTTCCGCCATTTGGATGATTGGGCAATACGCCGCTACCGACGAAGACTGGGCGACCTGGATCGGGGCCGCAACCTATGCCGAGCCTGATGTCCAAATCATCGAACTTCGTTTTGACGGGACGAACTACGGCTAAAGCGCCACGCGCGTTAAATCAGTCTCAAAGTTTGCGCCTTCAATTCTCCTCTATCGCCGCCCTCTGCTATTATTGGGCGCATGCGAAACGTCATCTTTGCGCTGGCAAAGCGGCTGCTATTCGTGGCGCCGGTGGTATGGGCCGTAGTCACGCTCGTTTTTCTGTTGATTCACATCGTTCCGGGCGATCCGGTGCGGAATGCGCTCGGAGATAACGCGACCGAACAGCAGGTACTTGAACTAAAACAAAAGCTCGGCCTGGACCTCCCGCTCTCCCGGCAATACATCAACTACTGGCGCGGCGTGTTGCACGGCGACTTGGGCGTTAGCCTGATTAACCCGTCAGACCAAGTCCTCGAGAAAATCCTCAATCGTTATCCTGCGACAATCGAACTGGCTCTGGCTGGCCTCGCTTTTGCGATTCTCATCGCAATCCCGCTCGGCGTCACTGCGGGAACAAACCAGGGCAAGCCGCTGGACAACATCGCGTCTGTCGTGGCGCTGCTCGGCATCAGCACGCCTGGGTTCGTGCTTGGGCCGCTGATGATCTATCTGTTCGCAATCAAGCTCGATCTTCTTCCGGTTTCAGGCCGCTATGGGCCGGAATATCTGATTCTGCCCGCGATCACGATGGGAGCGCCGCTGGCGGCTTTCCTGACTCGGATGGTTCGTTCGAGCGTGATTGAAGAGATGGGCGAAGATTATGTGCGGACGGCGCGCGCTAAGGGGCTGAACGAGCGGCAGGTGATTTACAAACACGTTTTGAAAAACGGGCTGATTCCGGTCGTTACGGTCATCGGGTTGCAATTCGGCGTGCTGCTGGCAGGCGCCATCATCACAGAAGTGATATTCAGTTGGCCGGGTATCGGGCGTTTGACTGTCGAAGCGATCAACTCGCGCGATTACCCGATGGTTCAGGGATGCATTCTGATGATCGCGCTCACATACATCATCGCCAATCTTCTCACGGATTTCGCATACCGGCTGCTCGATCCCAGAATCAAAGTCGAATAGAACGCCGGAACAGGGCTGATTTATGAATCGTCTAGGCAAAGTTGGCTTAGTCATCATCGTTGTTTTCTTTATTGTCGCAATCTTTGCTCCACTACTTGCGCCTTATGATCCGCGCGAGCAGATGCCGCTCAAGAGCAATCTTTCGACTGAAGAGCGCCTGAAACCAACGCGCGAGCATCCGTTCGGCCAGGATGATCTGGGGCGCGACGTCTTATCGCGTGTGATGTACGGCGCGCGCATTTCGATGCGAGTCGGCGTGTCGGTAGTTTTGATTTCAGCGGTCATCGGAACGATGATCGGCGCGGCATCAGGTTATTACGGTGGATGGGTGGATCGTTTCCTTTCTGGTTTCCTCTTTAACGTTTTTCTCCCCTTCCCAAGCATTCTGCTGGCTATTGCGATGGTCGCGTTCCTGGGGCCTAGCCTGAACAACCTGATTCTTGCGCTTTCGGTCATCGGGTGGGTCGGGTACGCCCGGTTGATGCGCGGGCAGGCGCTGAAAGTTCGTGAATTCGATTTCGTCACCGCCGCGCGCGCGCTGGGCGCAAGCGACGTGCGAATCATCGTTCTTCACATTCTGCCGAACGCAATCCAGCCGATGATCGTGCAGGCGAGTCTGGGAATGGCAGGCGCGGTTCTCGCGGAAGCGAGTCTGAGCTTTCTGGGACTTGGCGTTCCCCCTCCCGCGCCGAGTTGGGGCGCGATGCTCAACGACGCGCGCAGCTTTCTTCGCGTCGCGCCGCAGTTGCTGATCTTTCCCGGTCTGGCGGTGATGCTGACCGTGATGGCGTTTAATTTCGTCGGTGATGGTCTGCGCGAATGGCTGGATCCAAAGCAGAAGAGGCAATAAACGTCTCCGCGTCTCTTCGATTTTGCCTCGGTTGACGGTCATTCGGCGCGCAGATAAACTCTTTGTTCGATTCAACCCCAACCCATTTTGCTGGTCGGAAATCATGGCTATGCGATTCTCAAAATTACTGACAATGCTTTCCTGCAGTCTTTTGCTGATCGGCGCGTTCACTCCGCTCGCCATTGCGCAAAAAAAAGATAAGAACAAATCGAACCCTCCGATACCAGAAGTTCCGCCGCCTACGCCTTACAGCAATGTCCGCCGCGACAATCTGCTCAACGGATTGCAAATCATTTCGCTCGAACGCGCCGGCGACCCGATGGTGAAATGCGATCTGGTCATTCGCGCGGGAGCCATGTTCGATCTGGTAGGTAAAACCGGCCAGGCCGCGCTCACACAGGCGACGCTGCTCGCCGTCAATCCGCGTTTGAAGGAAGAGGTGGAATCGCTGCAGGCAAAGATTGATTGGGGACTCAATTGGGACACGACCTGGTTTCACATCGAAACCCCGGCGAACAATTTCGATGCGGTTTTTGAAATCCTTGCGCGCCTGCTGGTTGTCGAAAACATCCGCCCCGACGCATTCAAACACGCCCAGCAGGAGCAATTGGATAAAGTGAAATCCGCCAGGCTGACTCCGGCGGAGCAGGCCGACGAAGCTTTCCTCAAAGCCATTTACGGCGTTCATCCTTACGGCCACAACCTCGATGGCGTTGAAACTACTGTGGCCGGAATCAAGCAGGCCGACATTTACGATTACCTCAAACGTTTCTATCTGGCGAACAACGTCTCTGTGACCATAGTCGGCGCCATCACGCACGAACGCGCAATGCGGACGTTCAGAACCTTCTTTGGCGGATGGACAAAAGGACAGATTGTTCCCGCCACATTCCGGCAGCCGATGCAGATCGCTCAGTTGAAAGTTGTCAAAGTGGAAGTCGCCGACGCGCCGAACGTTGAATTGCGCGGAGGTTTGATCGGCGTCAGACACACCGATCCCGATTTTCTCACCACTGAAGTGATGGCTCGGATTTTGAACGCGAGACTGAAACGAGAAGCTGAATCAATCAGCAGCGGTTTTGCGGTTAAATCCTCGCCGCGTGTGTTGGCTGGGCCGTTCTACTTCTCGGCGTCAATCCCCGCTGACCAGGCGTCCGCGTTTTCACGCAAGGCGACCGAGAATTTCGCTTCGCTCGCCTCATCCGCTGTTTCGCCCGAAGAACTTGCGGCTGCAAAATCCAGCTTGATTGAAGAGTCCGCCGCGTACCCGGTCGAACACTACCTGCGCGAGATCGAAGTCTTCAGGTTGCCGAAAAACTACGGCGTGAACATCAAAGCGAATATCGAAAAGATCACCGCTGCCGACGCGCAGCGCGTCGCCAAACGCATGTTCGACGCCAACGCGATGACGGTTGTGGCGCTTGGCCGCGTCAACGAAACTTTTAAATCGAATCCATAGCTTTCTTCTCTCAAATCTCGAATCCGAATTTGAGATTTGAGATTTGTTTTATGCCCACATCCGCCGAACCTGCCGAAATCGAAACGCCGCGCGCCGCGATGCCCAGCCCTGAATTAAACGCGGATGGCAAAACCCGCGCGGTGCGCGCGATGTTTGCGGAAATCGCTCCCAGTTACGACAGACTCAACCACCTGCTTTCAATCAATGTTGATAAGCTCTGGCGCCGTTTCACTGTCGGCAAACTGAAAGACGCGCTTGCGCGCCCTAACGCGCTCGCGCTCGATCTGTGCTGCGGCACCGCCGACCTGACGTTGGAGTTGGAAAAGCGCGCGCGCGTCGTCGGCTGCGACTTCTGTCATCCGATGCTCGTGATCGGGAATGAAAAGATCGCGGCGAAACAAGCTCGGCGCGCGGCTCTGGCCGAAGGCGACGCATTGCATTTGCCTTTCGCCGATGGAAGTTTCGATGTCGTGACAATTGCTTTCGGGTTGCGGAATCTGGAGCGCGTCGAAGGCGGGTTGGCCGAGATTTTGCGTGTGCTCAAACCAGGCGGACGCGCGGCGGTGCTGGAATTTTCACGTCCGGTGGTTCCGGTTTTCCGCCAGGCTTTCGAGTTTTACTTTTACAACATTTTGCCGCGCATCGGCTCGCTGGTTTCAGGCTCCGGCGGCGCTTACCATTATTTGCCGGCGTCTGTGCGCGCGTTCCCCGATCAAAAATCGCTGGCCGAGATGATGCGCAAAATCGGGTACGCGAATGTGCGCTACCATAACCTGACCGGCGGCATCGCCGCGCTGCATTTGGGTGAACGAAAGTGAAAGGCGCAGGGATGAATTATGATCGAACCGATTAAGTTTTTTACCGGGAAGTTCAACATTTCTATTTCAGACATCGAGGCGCTGCTTGGCGCGGCGTTGTCGAAAGGCGGCGATTACGCCGATTTATACTTTGAATACAGCGCGCTCAACTCTCTGAGCCTGGAAGAGCAGATCATCAAATCGGCGAACCGCTCCGTGCGGCAGGGCGTCGGTGTGCGCGTGATTTCCGGTGAGAAGACCGGCTATGCCTACTGCGACGAGATTGACGCCGCCGCGATTCGCAAGGCTGCGTTGACCGCCGCGCATATCGCGCAAAGCAAATCCGAAGTTGGCCCTGTCAACGTTTCAGCGGATCATCCGGCGCACGATCTTTACTCCGTCGGGCGCCTGATTAACGAAGAGCCGCTGCCGCGCAAGATCGAGTTGCTCAATCGCGTTGACCGAACGTCGCGCGCTTTCGACCGGCGAATCCGCGAAGTGCAAACCAGCCTCACTGACGAATTCAAAGTCGTCCTGATCGCAACATCCGAAGGCAAGCTGGTCGGCGACGTTCAGCCGCTGGCGCGAATGCGCGTGATGTGCATCGCCGATGACGACGGCAATCTGCAATCGGGAGTTTCTGGCGGTGGTGGGCGCGTCGGGATGGATTTCTTCGACGACCAATTGATCGAGCATTACGCCAACGAGGCCGCGCGCCAAGCCATTGTTCAACTTGAAGCTCAGGATGCGCCCGCCGGCGCGATGGAAGTCGTGCTTGGCCCGGGCTGGCCCGGCGTGCTCTTGCACGAAGCCGTCGGACACGGACTCGAAGCCGATTTCAACCGCAAAGGCACATCGGCGTTTTCCGGTTTGATTGGTCAAAAAGTGGCGAGCGAACTCTGCACTGTGGTTGACGAAGGCACGATGCCGAACCGCCGAGGCTCGCTCAATATTGACGACGAAGGCAATCCGACTTCACAGACCGTGTTGATCGAAAACGGCGTCCTGCGTGGCTATTTGCAGGACAAGCTCAGCTCACGGTTGACCAAAGCGAATCTGACCGGCAACGGGCGGCGCGAAAGTTATCGCCATATGCCGATGCCTCGAATGACCAACACGTTCATGCTCAA
>JAJVID010000052.1:0-32413 GCA_022072205.1 Acidobacteriota bacterium | reverse complement strand
TCCTGCGTGGCTATTTGCAGGACAAGCTCAGCTCACGGTTGACCAAAGCGAATCTGACCGGCAACGGGCGGCGCGAAAGTTATCGCCATATGCCGATGCCTCGAATGACCAACACGTTCATGCTCAACGGCGCGAGCACGCCCGAAGAGATCATTCGCTCGGTCAAACGCGGTCTTTACGCCGTGCAGTTCGGCGGCGGCCAGGTGGACATCACCAACGGCAAATTTGTCTTCAGCGCGACCGAGGCTTACCTGATCGAAGACGGCAAAGTCACCGCTCCGGTCAAAGGCGCGACGCTGATCGGCAACGGCCCTGACGCTCTGACGAAAGTCACGGCGGTGGCCAATGATCTGGCGCTCGATGAAGGCGTGGGCACTTGCGGCAAGGACGGGCAATCCGTGCCAGTCGGCGTCGGTCTGCCCACAATCAAGATTTCAGAAATGACCGTCGGAGGCACGAAATGATCACGAAAGATTTGCTCTCCGACATCGTCAGCCAGGCGGTCAGACGTGGCGCGACTGACGCCGAGGCTGTCGGCATTGAAACAACCGATTTTCACGTCGAAGTCAGGCTCGGCGAAGTGGAAAAGTTGAAGGAGGCGGCGTCGCGCGGCATCGGTTTGCGCGTGCTCTACCAGGGCCGCCAGGCGTCAAGCTCGACTTCCGATGTCAGCCCGCAGGCGATTGATGAGTTGATCTCAAGCGCTATCGCGATGGCGAAGCTGACTTCGGTGGACGAAGCGGCGACATTGCCGGCGCGGGATGATCTGGCGCGTGAGGTCTCTGATCTGGGCTTGCGCGACGCGGCGATTGCCGAACTGCCGACCGAACGCAAGATCGAAATGGCGCGCGCAGCCGAAGAGGCTGCGCGCAACTCCGATCCGCGCATCATCAATTCGGAAGGCTCGGCTTGTTCAACGACTATCGGCAAAACGATTCTGGTCACGAGCGCCGGATTCGCGGGCGAATATCAAGGCACGACCTGCGGATTGATGGTCGCGCCGATTGCGAAAGAAGGCAGCCAGATGCAGGTTGCGGGCTGGGGAGACCGCCAGCGCGCGCTGCCGTCGCTGGATTCGCCTGAAGAAATTGGCCGTGAAGCGGCGCGGCGGGCATTGCGAAAACTCAACGCGCGCAAAGTCACGACCAGGGAAGCGCCGATTGTTTTTGAATCGAGCGCGGCGGAAGATTTGCTCGGCGATTTTTTCACAGCCATTGACGGCTATTCGATTTTTCGTCGCTCGTCTTTCCTGATGGGGAAATTGGGCGAGATGATCGCCGCGCCTGAACTGACGATTATTGATGACGGACAGATACGCGGAGCGGTCGGCTCGCGGCCTTTCGACGGCGAAGGATTGGCGACGCGCCGCACGGTTGTGGTCGAAAACGGTGTGTTGAAAAATTATCTGCTCAACACCTACACGGCGCGAAAGCTTGGTTTGCATTCGACCGCGAACGCGTCGCGTGGTTTGACAGGCGCGCCGACGGTCGGCTTCAGCAACTTTTTCATCGCTCCCGGAGTCTATCGGGCGGGCGAGATCATCGCTTCGGTCAAAAATGGATTTTACGTAACCGAAATGATCGGTTTCGGCTATAACACGGTCACCGGCGATTTCTCGCGCGGCGCATCAGGATGGTGGATCGAGGATGGCAAACTCGCTTTTCCGGTTGAAGAGGTCACCATCGCGGGCAATTTCCGCGACATGCTGCGTGGCGTCACGATGATCGGCAACGACCTGAGATTCCGAGGCCGGATCGCCGCGCCGACGATCAAGATTGATCGGATGATGGTCAGCGGAGCGTGACGGCCAGCGGCGGTCGCAAATTCAATCCAAGTATTCAACAGAGGATTTCAAGTTATGGACAACGACACTCAATTGGCCGTTTTCGAGAATGGGAATGAAAGCGAAGCTGAACATGATCGTTCGCGCGCTCTGCTGATTGTGGGAGCAATCGCGGTCGTGGTTCTGGCGGCATTGATCGCCTTGCTGTTGATGACCAAGCCGGGGAGCGAGCGGGAAGTCGAAAACATGGTCCGCGCAGGCTCGCCGGAATTCGACGCCTACAAGGACAAAGTCGAGTTGGAGATAACCGACAAGGTCGTCCACCCGAACATGATCGGAATGTGGCAACTCGAAGCCAGAGCCAGGCTGACCAATCGCGGCGACCGCCCGCTGAAAGCCGTTGAAGTCCACGGAAAGATGCTGGATTTGGAAGACAAAGTGATCGCTCAAGCCGACAGCAGGCCGATCCCGCGCATCCGGCAAGCGCCGCTCAATCCCGGCGAATCAATGAACATCAGCGTCAAGGTTGACGCGCCTGCAAAGGTATCCGAAGGTGAAGTAAAAGACATCGTCATCGAGCTGCGCGGATTGCGATTTCAGTGATTCGTTTGTTTCTTGCTCGGCTTGATCGCCAGGGTCAGCAACCCAGCGCAGAGCAGCGAAATCGCCAGAACGGCCATCCCTGCGGAATGCCTGCCCGTTTTATCTTTCAGGTAACCGAGCGCGAACGGCCCTGCGAATCCTCCCAGATTGCCGACCGAATTGATCAAACCTATTGCCGCAGCCGCAGCCGATTCGGTCAGGAAGGCTGTCGGCATCGCCCAGAAGCTTGGCAGATAAGAATGCGCGCCGATTGAGACGATGCAGAAGCTCGTGACAATCAGCGTCAGATTGTCGCCGGATGCGATGGCGAACCCGAAGCCCAGGCACGCAGCCAGAATCGGCAGCGCCGTATGCCAGCGCCGCTCGCCGGTTTTGTCCGAATCCCATCCGACCAGCAACATTGCGATCAATCCCAGCAAGAATGGAACGATGCTGATCAACGTCACGGTCAGGTTAGACACCCCGGATTCTTTCAGGATCGAAGGCAGCCAGAAGGTGAAACCATAGTAGGCGTTCACGGCGAGGAAATAGATCGTGAGCAGCATTACCACTTCGCGTTGATGAAGCGCCTGCCAGACGCTCACGGGCCGCGCTTTCTTCTTCTCCTGTCGTTCACGTTCCAGTTCTTCGCTGAGCCAGTTGCGTTCGTCTTCCGGCATCCATTGCGCCTGATGCGGACGGTCGGTGAGATAGAAAATCGTGATGATCCCGAAGATGATCGCCGGGATGCCTTCAAGAATAAAAACCCATTGCCATCCCGCCCAGCCATACCAATTGACGCGCTCCATAATCACTCCCGACAACGGCGCGCCGATCAATTGCGACACGGGGATCGCGGACATAAAAAAAGCGATAGCCTTTGCGCGGTCTTCGTAACGATACCAGTGAGACAAATAAACGATGATGCCAGGGAAGAATCCCGCTTCAGCCAGACCAAGCAGAAAGCGCACTAAATAAAATTCCCACTCGGTCGAGACGAATCCCATCCAAATGGCGAAGAATCCCCACGTGATCATGATTCGCGCAATCCATTTGCGCGCGCTCCAGCGCTCGACGATCAGCGTGCCGGGAATTTCGAGCAGGAAATAGCCGATGAAGAAGACTCCCGCGCCGAAGCCGAAAACTGTCTCGCTGAACCCCAGAGCTTCTTTCATCCGAAGCTTGGCGAAACCGACGTTGACGCGGTCAACGAAGGCGATGATGTAGAGAATGAACAAATACGGAATGATGTGGAGCGAAACGCGCCGCCGCACGCGCTCACTCATAGATAGTTGAACAGTATTAGCCGCGCTAACCGCCATCGTTACGGCGCTCCTTGTTAGTGAAATTGATGAAAACTTTGTGCGAGAAGGGTAGTGCGGGCGTGATGCTACTATCGCGGGAAGAGCATGGCAAGGATTGTGAGCCAGGAAGCGAAAGAGAGGCGCGAAGACGGCGCCAGCATAAAGCCCTCCACGCAGCCGTAATCAGGCCTCGTTAGAGCCACGAAAAAAGATTTGGTTATGCCCGCGCCGCGCCCCTCAGTCAAAAGAGGGTACGCTCGCACGAGTGTCAAGCCGCGACCGCAACAGCAATGAAAGCCAGCAGACTGATGAACAGGAGCAAGACAAGCAAAGCGGGCGTTGACATCAAAGTGAGGTATCTTTTCCAGACCATCGCATCATTTCCTCGAAAAACAGAGTTTGACAGGCAGGAGTGAGAGTGAAACTCCGTTTTCTGAATCCAAATGTGGCCGAATGTGAGAAAAAGGGGCAGCCATATTCGGGCGAACTTCTAAGACGAACGGCTTTCGCCGAACGTGGTGATCAATAAATCCGTCAGTTGTTATCGGCGTTGCGGCGGCTATATGCAGATTGTGAGAATGCAAGCCAACCGCGAAATGAGCGGCAATCATACTCTCAGGAACGAATTCTGTATATGCCTTTGTCGCCTTTACGCCAGAAATAATCGCCAGCCGGTTGTATTCACCGCCAGCTTACACAGATTTATCGAGTGCTTGAAGCGTGAAGTTCCGCTACCGGTTTGTAGCGGGGATCGCCGAAGACCAGAGACCGAATCGTTCGGCCAAGCTCCCTGCTTCGACTCGGCGGCGGATTCCAACGCCGGGCGGCGCCCGACGCCTGATCGAACTGCAATCCCCACAACGGCGTCAGGCCTTCGACTGTGGAGGTGATCCGCATATCGCCATAAGCGTTCGGGCTGTTTTCAATCGGCGCGATCAGTCCGTCAGCAAACCAGTTGAAAACGTCGAATCGCCGCCGCGACTCGGCGTTCGCCTGTGCGCTCACGGGCAAATCATCAAACGTCGTCACATCCGCCGAACCGCCTTCGAGCGCGAGCGTAGAATTGAACCAGCGAGTTTCGATGCCGTCGGAGTATAACCGCCCGTTCGAGACGTACACCGACCGCCAGAACATCAACCATCCCGGCGCCGGCATCACTCGCGAATGTTCGATCTGATGGCTGCGCATCGCAGCCAATTGCCTCTGCGTTTCAACCGCGCGGTGGTGTTGCCATCCGCCGAAACAGATGTACAGGCTGGTCAGAAGCAGCGCGATGCGAACAGCTTTCGGATTATGCGTCCGCGCCGTCCAGATCACTCCGATCCAGAGCGGGATCGTATAAACCGGATCAACGATTGCCATCCAATCCCAGGCTACGCGCAGATTCGTGAACGGCCAGAACAGTTGCGTTCCGTAGCTCGTGAACATGTCGAGCAGGCCGTGCGTCGCGTAACCGATAATCGAGGCGAGTATCACCTCGCGCCTGTACCCCTTGAACCGCTTCATCAACAGAAACGGCAGCGCGGCGATGAGGCCGCCAACAGGAATGAAAATCAGACTGTGCGTGAAGTGGCGATGGAACGTCCAGCCTACAGTCGGATCGTTGAGCGAGTAAATGAAGACATCCAGATCAGCGGCCATTCCCCCAATCGCCCCTATCCATCCTGCGCCAACGCGGCCTGTTCCTTTCGGCAACCGCCGGGCCAGCGCCGATTGCGCGGCGGCGGCGCCAAGCACTCCCTGTGTGATCGAATCCATCAGTTGGCTCCTGTGTCCTGAAAATATGTAATTGTATTTCGAGCGCCAGAGTGTAACCGCTGTCGAAGCGAAGCCGAATGACTCGCGAGCAAAAAAACAAAATGACTGAAAATTGCCGCTCTTCGTTCTTTCTGCTAGACTGCGGCTCGTTCTGACTCCGACTCAAAATCTTTCTTTAACCGCTTACTGAATTGAGGATCAGCAGTGGCAGAGAGCATAACTCAACTGCTGTTGAAATGGAGCGAGGGTGATCAGTCGGCATTGGATCAGTTAATGCCTCTCGTCTATGACGAACTGCGCCAACTCGCCCGCAGCTACCTGCGCCGGCACGCCCACAATCACACGATGCAACCTACAGTTCTCGTGAATGAGGCCTACCTGCGGCTGGTCAATCAACATCAGGTCACCTGGGAAAATCGGGCGCAGTTTTTCGGGCTGGCGTCGAAGCTCATGCGGAACCTGTTGGTGGATTACATACGCCAGCGCCGGGCCGCCAAACGTGGCGGAGGCGATTACAACCTTTCGCTGACTTTCGCCGACAAGGCCGCCCGGCAACAGTCGCAATCCGAGATTGACCTGATCGCGCTTGACGAAGCCCTGGGCAGACTCGCCGTCTTAAGCCCACAGCAAAGCACAATTGTCGAATTGCGTTTCTTCGGCGGGTTGACCATTCCCGAAACAGCGTCGGCGATGGGCATTTCGCACGCGACCGTCGAGCGCGAATGGAGCGCGGCCAGAGCCTGGCTCTACAGCCAATTGAGCAAGTGAGTAATCCGAAGATCATGACCCCTGAACGTTACCAGCAAGTAAACGAGGTCTTTCATGAAGCTCTGAATTTGGAAACGGAGCGGCGAGCCGCGTTTCTGGACTGGGCCTGCGCCAGCGACCCACAGCTTCGCGTGGAAGTCGAGGCGATGTTGAACTCGCACGACGCCGCCGGCAGTTTCCTGGCCGCTCCGGCGGTCGAGGCCGCCGCAGGCGAAATAATGACCGATGAACACGCCCGCAGCGCGCCCGAAAATCTGGCCGGGCAAAAGATCGGCCATTATCAGATTCTTTCGCACCTCGGTTCTGGCGGAATGGGCGATGTTTATTTGGCGCAGGATTCAAGGCTCGGACGCCGCGTCGCGCTGAAATTGCTGCCGCCGGAATTCACGAAAGATCGTGAACGCGTTCGCCGGTTCGAGCAGGAAGCCAAAGCCGCGTCAGCGCTCAACCACCCGAACATTGTCACCATTCACGAAATCGGCCAGGTGAAGACCTCCGTTGGCCCGGTGCATTTCATCGCGGAAGAGTACATTGAAGGCCTGACCCTGCGCCGCCGAATCAAGCAGGAAAAAATCCCGCTGCTCGAAACTCTGGAAATCGCCGCGCAATCAGCCAATGCGCTTCAGGTAGCCCATGCCGCAGGCATCGTCCATCGCGATATCAAGCCTGACAACATCATGCTGCGCCCCGATGGCTTCGTCAAAATTCTGGACTTCGGCCTGGCTAAGCTGACCGAGCCGAAGAGGTCGCCGGCCGATTTCAACACTGAATCGCCGACCGTCGCTTACAACAAAACTCAGCCCGGAACGATCCTCGGCACGGCGGCTTATATGTCACCCGAACAGGCGCGCGGGCTGGATGTGGACGCGCGCAGCGACGCCTGGAGCCTCGGCGTCGTGCTTTACGAAATGGTCGCGGGACGAGCGCCGTTCAAAGGCATGACGCCGACCGACGTCATCGTCGCCATCGTTGACCGCGAACCGTCGCCGCTCTCGCTGCTTTCACCCAGACCGCCATCCGAGCTTGAGCGAATCATCGCTAAGGCGTTGGCCAAAAACCGCGACGAGCGTTACCAGACAGCCAAAGACATGGCGATTGATCTGAAGAATCTCAAGCATCGTCTGGAACTCGACGCCGCTCTTGCGCGCATCCCGAAACCCGAAAACACGCCTGAAAACGCGCCTGAAATTCCGCCTGAAGTTGTGGACGCTGCGCGCGCAGCGCGATACCGGACAGACGAACTCGTCCCACGCCAAACCAGTGTTCGAGCTTCGCTCGCCTCGCCTGCCGCCAAACCCGCGCTATCGCGCGTCCGGCGAGTTGTGGCGATTCTGGCGGCGGTAGTCGCCATCAGCCTTGCCGCCTCTCTGGCACTGTGGCTGGCCTGGCGTCCGCGAAGTTCGACGCCCACCGCTCCGCCCGCGCCCGAACGCCAATTCACCTACTGGCTGACGGTTCAGCAAATGCGCGACCATAAAGAATACAAAGAGCCGTATCAATCCACTGGCCAGGAACCGTTTGAGGCCGGCTGGAAATTCAAGCTCAATTTCATCAGCCCGCAATCAGGCTCGCTCTACATCCTGAACGAGACTCTGACATCGGGCGGGGCCATTACCTACAGAGTTCTCTTCCCTTTTCCATCAATCAACAATGGCTCAGCGCAAATACCGGCCAACCAGCCAATTCAAACCGGGCGATACGATTTAACTGAGCGGCAGGGAGCGGAGAAACTCCTGCTGATTTGGGCTGCGCAGCCGGCGCCGGAACTGGAAGCGGTCAAAGGCCTCGTCAATCCGAAAGATTTGGGTTTGATCAGCGCCGCCACTCAACTCAACGCAGTGCGCGATTTCCTCGCCGGGAGCGCAAAATCAAAACTCGAAATCGAAACCGATAACAGCAAAGCCCAGGTCAATGTCAGAGGCCAGGGTGATGTTCTGGTCATCCCGCTCGAATTGAAACATCATTGACAGCGAATTCAGGAAAGATTCCCAAAAGGTCGGAGAGCGCTTCCTCGCATTATCAGGCGGTTTCATGCCGCCGGGCGAATGGACGAGGCAGGTAAACCACTCGCGCAGGTTTACCTGCCCGTTTGTCTGGTTACTACGGAGTTCCAGAGCCTGATTCCAAAACCGAATATTCGATACGGCGGTTCTCGAACCTTCCATCTTCCGTATCGTTGCTCGCAACCGGTTTTTCGGACCCGTACCCCTTGGCGACCAGAGCGCTGGAATTCACGCCCTTGCCGATCAGGAATCGGCGCACGGCATCGGCGCGCTGCTGTGAAAGCCTCAGATTGGCGGCGGCGTTGCCGGTGTTATCGGTGTGCCCGCCAACTTCAAGCACCGTCCCCGCTGGCGCAGATTTAATTGCGGCGGCCGATTGTCCCAGCAACTCCTTGCTTCCCTGCGGAATTTGCGCGCTGCCTGTGGCGAAGCTGATGACTTGCATGTTCAGCGCCCTGGTCAGATCTTCGGCGCTGTAACCGGGTCTCAAGGAGGACAGGGCCGCTGAAGCCATCCGATTCGATTCCGTAACCGACGATGCGGTTTCAAGCGAGCCGACCTTCATGTTATCGCCGTAGACGGATTTGAGATTGGCGACCAGATCGCTCTTGGCGTTGTCTGGGATTGATCCTCCGACATTGATCGAATCGCCGTCAATGTCCAACTGCGCGCCGGAGGTCCTGAAGTTCGGCAGCGCCGCCGAAAGCCCTGACGCCCACATCGCAGTCCTTGCTCGCGGGTCAACGGCGATGTCGCCGCTGATATTTCCAGCCCCGAAAGTTGACTTGAGTTGATTCAGGATCGTCTGTTTGGTTTGCTCATCCTGTACCACACCGGAATAGCTGATCTTGCCGTTGGTGTTGCTCAAGGAGAGTTTTGAGTTAATGCTCGGAGTCTGAATCTGCGCCTGTTCAGCAGACGCCGTTGGCGTAGGAGAAACAGTTACCGGAGCATACTGCCCGACCTGCTCCGGCTCGCGATTGCAGGCGCGGTAGGCCAGAAATCCAAATAGTGGAAGCAAAAGCAGCGGCAGTAATCGGTACAGGGTCGAGCCACCGGACGGCGCACGATGAGTAGTTTCAATTGGCGGCCTGACCGGCTCGGTTCTGATCGGCTCGGTTCCGACCGGCGCTGTACCGAGGTATGAGTTCACCCACGCGGGCATCCTCGTAGGCACGACACCTTCAGGTGTGAGAAGCTCAACCACCTTGGGAATCATAAAGGCCAGCGCGGAGCCAGCGGTGGCGCGCGGTATGTTGACGTGCGAGGCGATACGGCTGATCGTATTGCCCCCGGCCGCTCTTTCAAGTTGTTCGGTCGTTAGTGACGTGTTCGCACCCTGGCTGACCCAGGACGAAACGAGATCGCCAAGCCCGGCGCGTCTGAATTGATCCAGGAATCCCTGTAATCCCCCTGTGCGTTCGTTGCTTATAAGCGAGAGTAGCGCGGTCATTAGCGGGCCAGCTTTCCCCCTTAGTCCGAATCGCTCCGAAACTTCATTGATAATTGGTTCTAAAATCGTCATAGCTCCTCCCTCCTCATCTTACTGTTGAATCAAGATAACTATTTGCCATCAGTAACGCTCAACCTTGTGATGAAAGCGCTGGCGCGAAATCCAGTGCGATCTCAAGACTACAGAGCAGAAGTTGACGCAGATACCATCACCAAACAAATATAATCAGAAAAGGCTATGGAACGCGCCAACGCCAGGGAGTAAGCTCAATCAGAGCTGACAGTCGAATCGCGCGCAATAAACGACAATTATCATCACATCACATAACCAAGTCAGTTTTAAGCGTCTGACAAGCAAAAGCCCTTCCCGGATCAGGATATCAATCCCCATACCAGGTGATTGATCAATACCACACATTGATCGTTATTTTATGGTAAGCGCTACCTTGCGGATCGAAGCAGTTACAACTTATTCAAATCTTGCTGGAACACATAAGGCTGGAGCGCGCCGAACACGCGCGAGGGCAGGAAAAGAATGCCAAGTCGCAGCCGAGGCGCGCACGGTTGGTATAATCCCCGTATGCGAGACTTCGATCAACTTTTTCAGGCTCTGGATCAATCGTCATTTCGCCGCCAGTTCCGGCTCGAAGGCAAAGAACTCGATTACCTGCTCGGCAAGGGCCTGGCGATAATTCTGGAACATGCCGCCGGTTTTATCGAGCAGCGACTGGCTCCCGCGAACCCGCCGAACGACGGGCGGCAGACGCCGATGCGCAACCATCCGGTCTTCATCGCGCAGCACGCGACTGCAACCTGCTGTCGCGGCTGTCTGCAAAAGTGGCACGGCATTCCGAAAGGCCGCGAGTTGCGGAAAGATGAAAAACGCTACGCGTTGGGCGTGATCGAACGGTGGCTCGCGCGGCAGGCTCAAATGGCGGCAGGCGGCAACGATTTGCCCCGCTCTTCAGCGGAGGCGTCACACAATGCCTGATCGCAAACCATCAAACCAGGAACTGCTCGCCGCCGCGGGAAAACTGTGCTGGACGTGATCGCGCACGGATTGCGACTGGTCTTCTGCGGAATCAATCCGGGATTGTATACGGCGGCGGTGGGGTATCACTTCGCCCGGCCCGGCAATCGGTTCCAAATCGGAACAGCGAAGATTGGTACAACCAACCACAGAGTGCGCAGAGGTACGCAGGGGAAAGACCTGTCTGGATCGTTCTCTGCGTTCCTCTGCGACCCCTCTGCGGTTGGTCTCTCTGTACCAATGTTGCGTGGTCTGATTTAGCCCGCTTTATTCAGGGCAGGATTTAACGACCGGCTGCTTGCGCCTTCTGAAGATCGCGAGTTGATCGAGCGCGGCTACGGCATCACCTATCTGGTCGCGCGCGCGACGGCCTCGGCTTCGGAGTTATCGAACGAGGAGTATGTGAGCGGGGCGCGAACGCCGAGGGCCGATGATGCGCCTGCGTCCAATCCAGGCTGATCACTTCGCGCTCACGCCCACGATGATCCGCTGCGACCAGAGCGCGGTGCGTTCGCATCAACTCCGCGCTCGACCACCCGGTCTCAAAGACTCCGGCGCGCGTTGCCCGCCGCGTGATCTCTTCCCCTTCCGGTCAGATGTGTTGCGCGTAGGTTCCTTGCCAAAGTCTTGTTCTCGCACAACACCAGTCCGCTCGCATATCGGCTGAGGTGATCGGAGCCGGCAACTCGGCCAATCGCTATCTTGCTCTCTCAGCAGATAACCTTCCAAGTCGTGAACTTTCCAAGTCGTGATCCTGCCCCTTCTACGGCAATTCCTAACCTTTCCGTAACGGAGTTCGTCTAAACTCGAGTTTTCTCAGGGTCTATATTTGCGAGATGATGCGCCGCATCCTCGCTACCAGAGCGCTCAGCCGGGCGTCGTCAATCTTTTCCCCCGCCAGAGTCATCTCCGCATCGGTCAATGTCTGACGCAATTCAATCTCGGAAATCGGGAATCGGCGGCGGCGTGCGCTGGCGATGATCTCTTCCTTCTGCGCGCGTGATGAGAGGCCGAGCCTGCGACAAAGGCGCGCTTTGAATCGCGGGTAGATGCTTTCCAGCGCCAACTCACGCGCCTGCGCAGCCTGCTGCAAATTGGCCATTGAGCCGACGAACTCCAAAGGTGAATGGCGGTCAACCTGCGGCAATGGCAGCGGACGGGCGAAGCGCCGGCCATACGTGTAAAGAATCAGCAGACTGAGCAGGAATCCTTGCAGCAGCAGCCAGGGAACGGGCGTGCCGCGAAAGTAATTGACCAGCGGATTGCCCCCGCTTCGGTATCCGTGATGGAACTCGTCGAAGAAAATCTTCCGGTTCGGCGCGCCCATCGAACGCAGAATGTTCATGATCAGCGTCAGGTTGGCGCCGCGAGCTATGCCATTGTTGGCGGCCACAAACGGATCGGAAAGGAAGATAACGCGTCCTTTGTCATAGGTGAAATCCGCAAGCGCGGCCCCGTCTTTGTCGCCGAGATGAATAACCGGAGCGTAGAGCATCGCCAGTGAATAGTCATCGTCATCCTCGCCCGCATCCTCATTTTTCGCCGGAATTCCGGAAGACGTTTCAGCGCCGGTTTCGACGGCGGTCTCCGGCGTGGGCGAAATCTCCACGCCGGATTGATCGCTTGTGTTTGACCGTTGATCCTTTTTATCGGTTTCCGGCGTCGGCTCCGGTTTCGGCGGGGGCGGAGAAGATTCGATGCGCGGCGCGACTTCTTCGAGTTTTGTTTCGCCCGAATCAGCCGCTGGCTGTGGGGGATAGAATTTCATTCGTGACGCAAAGCCGGAGAGAGCCAGTCCGCGAACATTTCGGGTCAGTTCGGTCGGCTGAACGATCAATTCGTCGCTTTTCTCGTCAATGAATTGTTCAGGAGGGGCATCCCAGGCGGGTAATTTCTCAGGCTCTTTCGCGTGGATCACCGGGTCTCCGAACTGCTCAATCGGAAACCGGCTGATGATCAGAGCGCGCCCTCCGCCCGACACCCAATTTTGCAGCGCACTGGCTTCCTCATCGGAAAGCCTTTGGCCAGCCAGAAACGGGCCGACGATGACCAGCGTTGCGTCTTTGGCCTCGGCATTCAGCGATGAGTAATTATTTCGCCACCGCGATACGGGCATTCCCAATTCTTCGAGCAACTGATAAAGCGCGCGCGTCCCGGTCGGTCCCGAATTGTAGCTGGAGCGATTCGGCGCAAGCTCATTTTCAAAAGGCCGGTCGAATTCGATGTTGCCCGCCGCGCTCATTGCTATGATCACGGCGATTACGATGACAGTTGTCGCGATGATTCCGAAATAACGACGCATAGAATCTATCTGACCGTCTCCTCGTAAAGCGCTGCGAAATTCCTGAACTCTTCCGCTGTGGCGCGATCCTGCCCATACCAGACGTGTTCAAAGGCGCTGGTCATCGAGGAAAACGCGGGATACATCTGCGGCTCCGAGCGCATCGCGTCCATATAGTCGCGGTTGGTCTTCGAGCGACTCAAGCGTAATTTGCCACGATGTTCCAGGTCGCACAGCAGCGCGATGTAAACCCGGCGGATCGCCTTGCGGTATTCTCCCTGCTGAGCCAGTTCGGAGGCGTTGGCGAATAGATCAGCGGCGGTCACGTCTTCCGCGATTTCTTCGCCCAGCACTTCTCGCGCTTCCACCTCCTCTTCGGGCCTCCTGCGGCGTTCCAGACGCAGCGCGAGTTTGACCGCCCCGAATATCAGCGCCGCGATCACAGCCAGAAAGATCAGAATTCGGAAGACCGCGACTAATCCGGCGCCACCTGTCTGTGGCGTGCGCGCGGAAGACCCGCCGAAGATTCTTTCCAGCAGGCGAAGAATGAAATTTTTTATTTTCCTGCCCCACCTTTGCAGCGTTGATTCGCGCTTCTCTTCAGGCTGGTATTCCGAGCGGGCGAGGATGTTGTCAAGTCGCGCGCGTTGATCCTGCGACGCCTGCACCTTCGTGTTTTGAGATTCCTTTACGCTTCGCTGGAGATTGGCCAGGCGGTCCGAAATTTCGCTCAGCATCGAATGGCGTTGTTCGATGTCACCTCGCGCGTTCTCGATGACATTGTTCAGGTCTTCGTGCAACCAGGCGTTGTCAACGTGAATTACCGAGCCGTTGAATTCGACCTCCTCGCTGGCGGGCAACAGGCGTTTAATCGCATTCATCCTGATCGCAAGCTCAGGAGCGGGGTTCTCCTGTTTGATCACTTCGTTCACCGCCTGCACAGCCCGGTTGAGACGGCTCGCGTAATCGTCAACAGTCGAAAGGCCCTGGGCTAATGCGGGCGTGGCGGATTGGAGAGCGAAAAATATGATTGCGAGGCAAAGCGGGAAGCCGGTGAGAATGTTTTCTCCGCGTTCCCACGCTCTCACGCCCGCGCTCTTTTTGAATTGTCGAGAGTTCATTCCTGTCATCTACTGACCGACCGAAACTAAAAGACCGAGCCGCAGACCCTGCAAAAACGATCTTCGACATTTCGCTCAGCGCCGCACCACTGGCAGTTTTTCCGAACGGCTTCAGTCTTGATAGCGCTGGCGGAAATTCCCCGCGACGCTGTTTCCGCAGCCAATGACTGCGCGTCAGGATTGTTTGCCGCTGCGCCGCTCGGCGCGAATCCAACTGGCTTCTTAATCTCCTCGCCGTATTCCTCACGCGCAGCCTCGGGGACAGGGCTGACTCCGTTGACCGGCGCGGAAGACTCCGGAATTGGATTGGCTGGCGCGGGGTTGTAATCGTTGAGTCCGAGTATGGATGGCATAAACGATCGCGAGCTGTATGCCTGCTGATGCGAAAAAGCCTGCTGCGGCGCAAACGGGTAGAGCGGAGGCGCTTCCGGCGGCGGCGCGAGCGTCCGGTTGGCCAGCAACTCGACGTCGAAACCTTCTTTGCGAACGCGGCTGTCCAGGTAAAGAAGCGTAAAACCGAGCATTGCAATCGGCATCAGCAGAATCTCGCTCAACTGGGCGACCGTCTGTTGCGCGACGCTGTACCAGACGGGCACGTTGGTGTTGAACGGCGTGATGTCCACGTCCATCCAGTACGCGAATGATTCGAGCGGAAAAAGCAATAGCCAGACCACAGACCAGCCAACGACGATCCAGAAAATAAAGAGCGCGGCGATGCGGCGAAGCTGGCCGCTGGCGAGGGCGAAGCTGCGGCTGATCGAAGTGAAGACTCCCTTGTTTTCGACCATCAGAATTTGCGGCACGTAGACAATGCGGCTGTATACCAGCAGCGCAACCCCGGCCAGGATAGCCAGGGTTATAACGCCGAAACTCAGTGTGACCGTGGCCTGCATCCATCCGGGCAACTCTTTGATGATCGTGGCCGCCACCAGCATGAAGATCGCAACGATGATGGTGATGAAGAAATAGGCGATCATCATGACGCCCAGCATCAATAATCCGATCATCAAAGTCGCGCCGATGAGCGACCAGACGCGTTCGCGCACCGCGCGGTAAACATCGCGCGCCAGTATCGGTTTGCCTTCGAAGAAGTGCGCGACCAGCGAGCGCGACGACCCGCCCAGCACCGCATAAAACGCCGCCTTGCCGATCATCCAAAGCAAAGAACCGCTCAAAATCATCAGCCCCGTGACGACAACCCGCTCGTCACCTCTTGACAAAGTAACGTTGCGCCAGCCGATTGACCAGAGAATCGAACCTGCGTACGCGACCAGGCTCGGCGCGATCACGATCCGCAACAGCGCCAGAAAATTACGCCTGTAGAGCCTGACGGCGCGATCAATGATGTCGCCCGCTGACATCGGCGCGAGTGTAAATGAATCGAATGAATTCATGCAGGATGCTTGGATTCTTCTGTCAAACTCGGATTTCAGGGTTCCCGGTCTTGATGGCCGACTTTAAATGGCGGCTAAATAACGGTTGAATCAGGCATTCACATCTTACGCTATTTTGCGTGAGCTTGAAAAACAGGAATGCTCAGGATAGAAATACCGATGCGCCTCTTATCAGAATAACTTTCACCGGAGATGCCAATGAAACAAATAACTGTCACCGTCACGGTCTGTCTTCTTGTCCTCACGATTTCGATTCAAAGCTCGGCGGCTCAGGGTTCCAAAGCCGAAGAACGCGACCGCGCGCGTAAGGCCGCCGCCGCTTTCCAGGAAGTGATGTCCGCTCCCGACCAGGGAATCCCGCAGGAGTTGCTCGACCGCGCGCATTGCGTCGCGGTTTTTCCCTCGGTCAAAAAAGGCGGCTTCATCGTCGGCGGGCAATACGGCAAGGGATTGATCAGTTGCCGCCGCGCGCAAGGTTCTTGGGGATCTCCCGCGTATTTCACCATCGGAGGCGGCAGCTTCGGGTTGCAAATCGGCGGACAGGCGGTTGACCTGGTTCTGCTGGTGATGAACAAATCGGGCGTTGACGGCTTGCTGAAAGATAAATTCGAGGTTGGCGCGGGCGCCGCCGTGTCAGCAGGCCCGGTCGGGCGCAACACTCACGTTTCAACCGATGTCCTGCTCAAATCACAGATCGTTTCGTACTCGCGTAGCCGAGGGCTTTTCGCCGGGTTGGAGTTGAAGGGCGCCGTGATCACACAGGACAACGTCGCGAACAAGGATATTTACGGGCAGCAGATTTCCGCGCGCGAAATCATCGTTGACGGCAAAGTCCGCACACCAAGCACGATCAGAATCTTCCCGGCGGCGCTGCGCAAATTCTCTCCCAGGGGAATTTCAAATTAGCGTCAGGCTCTTTGGCTGCGATACCACTCGATGGTTTGTTTTAGCCCTTCATCAAACCCGATCCGCGCGCGGAAGCCGAACTCACGCTCAGCGCGCGAAGTGTCCAGGCATCGTCGCGGCTGGCCGTCTGGTTGAGAAGTGTCCCACACCAGGCGGCCTTTGAAGCCGGTCAATGCGGCAATCTTTTCGGCCAGGCCCCTGATTGAGATTTCAAAACCAGCGCCGATGTTGACCGGTTCCGACTTGTCGTAATTCTCAGCGGCGAGCGTGATGGCTTCGGCGCAATCGTCCGCATGCAGGAATTCGCGCGTGACGTTACCTGTGCCCCAGCAAACGATCTGATCTTCTCCCGCGCGCGCGGCTTCAACGCATTTGCGAATCAGCGCGGGAATGACGTGTGAACTTCGCAAGTCGAAATTGTCGCGCGGGCCGTACAAATTGACCGGCAGCAGAAAGATCGAATTGAAGCCGTATTGCTCGCGGTAAGCCTGCGATTGCACGAGCATCATCTTCTTTGCCAGCCCGTAAGGCGCGTTGGTCTCTTCAGGATAACCATTCCACAAATCGTCTTCCTTGAATGGCACGGGCGTGAATTTGGGATAGGCGCAGATCGTGCCTGTAGCCAGAAACTTTTTCACGCCGCGCAACCGGGCCTCCTCCATCAACTGCGCGCCCATCATCAGATTGTCGTAAAAATATTTGCCCGGGTTGGCCCGGTTCGCGCCGATGCCGCCGACAACCGCCGCGAGATGGATGACCAGATCGGGATTCGCATCGTCGTACAAGCGCCGAATATTTTCGGCCTTGACCAGATCGTAATCCTTGCTGCGCGGGACGAAGATGTTTTCGACGCCGCGCGCGCGAAGATGTTCGACCACGTAAGAGCCTAGAAAACCCGCTCCGCCAGTGACTACGACTCGTTCATAAGGAAATCTATTCGACATGATTTTCAGGTGAGATTGTTCCTCTTCTTGAGGTCGGCCAGATCGGCTTCAACCATCGTTCTGGCCAGCTCTTTGAAAGTTATCTTCGGCTCCCAGCCAAGCTCACGCCGCGCTTTCGATGCGTCGCCGATGAGCAGGTCAACTTCGGCGGGCCGGAAATAACGCGGGTCAATTTCGACAAACTGTTTCCAGTCCAGATCGAGACAGCCGAAAGCTTCGTCGAGGAACTCGCGCACAGAATGAGTTTCGCCCGTAGCGATGACGTAATCGTCCGGCTCATCCTGTTGCAGCATCAGCCACATGGCTTCGACGAAATCGCGCGCGTGCCCCCAGTCGCGTTTGGCGTCGAGGTTGCCGAGGTAAAGCTTGTCCTGCAAACCGAGCTTGATCGCCGCCGCCGCGCGAGTGATCTTGCGCGTGACGAACGTCTCACCGCGCCTCGGAGATTCGTGGTTGAAAAGGATGCCGTTGCAGGCGAATAGATTGTAACTCTCCCGGTAATTGACCGTGATCCAGTAAGCGTAAAGCTTGGCGACGCCGTAAGGACTGCGCGGATAAAACGGAGTGGTTTCGCGCTGCGGAATCTCCTGCACTTTACCGAAAAGCTCAGATGACGAAGCCTGATAAAACCGCGTCTTTTGCAGTCCGGTTTCGCGGATCGCTTCGAGCAGCCGCAGCGTCCCAAGCCCGCCAACTTCGGCGGTGTATTCCGGGATGTCGAAACTGACGCGCACGTGCGATTGCGCGCCGAGGTTGTAAATCTCGGCAGGCTCGACGTCGCGCAGAATCTTGTTGAGCGAGCTTGCGTCGTTCAGATCGCCATAAACCAGATGTAGCCGCCGCCCCGATTCATGCGGGTCCTGGTAGATGTGATCAACGCGTTCGGTGTTGAACGTGCTGGCGCGGCGAATGATGCCGTAAACCTCGTAGCCTTTGCCGAGCAGCAGTTCGGTCAGATAACTTCCGTCCTGCCCGGTGATGCCCGTTATCAACGCTTTCTTTGTCATGCTTCCAGAGATTCCTTCGAGGGTATTTTGTTTATTGGGGGAAGACGAGACAAGCGAGTGGCAATACTACATTCGTTTTCGCCAACGCGGCAAGCAGGCGAAATTTGAAAGCGCGCAATCGGCGTGTTAGATTGCCGCTCGTTTTATGCCGATCAAATTACTCGCGCTGGACATTGACGGAACGCTGCTCACGCCTCGCGGAGAACTCACACCCCGAAACTCCGCGGCCATCAACAGAGCGCGCCAATCAGGGGTTCAAGTCGTGCTGGTCACCGGCCGCCGGTTCAATTCCGCCAGAGAGTTGGTGCAAAAGCTCGAACTGGACGTGCCGCTGGTTTCGCACAACGGAGCTTTGACCAAGAATATAGAGACTCTGGAAACGCTCGATTATCATCCGCTCGACACCGGAATCGCCCGCGCCATCATTGGCATTGGGCGTGAATATGAGGTGGATATGGTCTGTTGCGATGATCCCGATGGATTGGGGAAGATGGTTATGGAAGGCGTCTCCGAAGGCAACAAATCGCTGCATCGTTATCTGGACAAGTATCGCGATTCGGTCGTCGAAGTCTCAGACCTGCTCGAATACGTTGATCATCCGCCGATCCAGATGATGTTCTCAGGCCGCTGCGACCCGATGGAAGAATTCGCAGTCAGCTTGAAAGCCGAGATGGGCGAGCGGATTCAGCTTTTCAAAACGCGCTATCGCTCGGTTGATCTGACGATCCTCGACGCGCTGAGCGTTACAGCCTCGAAAGGCGCGAGCCTGGCGATGGTCGCGCAACAACACGGTGTCAGGCGCGAGGAGATCATGGCCGTCGGCGACAACCACAACGACCTGACAATGCTTCGTTACGCGGGACTGGGCGTGGTAATGGCCAACGCCGAGGACGAATTGAAGCAGATGGGATTTGAACTGACCTCGTCGAATGAAGAAGACGGCGTAGCCGAAGCGATAGAGAGATACATTTTTCAATAATCAAAAATAGGAGAGAAAATGAACCGAACAGCAACAATCGAAACCAACAAAGGCACGATCAAATTTACCCTTAACGAAGACCTCGCGCCGATCACGACGGCGAATTTCATCGAACTCGCTGAGCGCAAGTTTTACGACGGGCTGAAATTTCACCGCGTTGAACCGAATTTCGTCATCCAGGGCGGCTGCCCCTACGGCACGGGCACGGGCGGATCGGGCAAGCATATCCCGCTCGAAGTCACACCGAATCTGAAGCACGGCGAAGCGGGCGCGGTGGCGATGGCGCGATCTTCCGATCCGAACAGCGCAAGCTCGCAGTTTTACATCACGCTTGCGCCGACACCGTTTCTGGATAACAACTACGCGGTCTTCGGTCGTGTGACCGAAGGGATGGATGTTGTGCGGCAGATTCGTGTGGGCGATGTGATGAACAGTGTAACCATCGCCAGCGAATAACGGCGCAAACAGAGAAGGGCGCGCAAGTTTGCCGATCTGGTTGCGCGCCCTTGTTGCTTTCATCAATCCCGGCCAATTTTCCCAATTCACTCCCGGTTTATTTTCTTTAGGCTTCCCAAGTCGTAAAACTTATTTGCTTAACTTCGCAAGGCTGAATATCGAAGACCTCATCTTCATCATGCCTTCATTCAAGTCCTATCATCCGTTATCAGGCAAGTCAGGTGTTCGATTAATTCACGTTTTGGAGGGCACAATATTATGTCGTTCGAGAAAACCAGGTGGGTCTGGCAGGACGGTGAGTTCCTGCGATGGGACGAAGCGAAGATTCATTCATCCGCCTTCGGGCTACATTACGGCGCGGGCGTATTTGAAGGCATTCGCTGTTATGAAGCCGCCGACGGCCCGGCCATCTTTCGGTTGAAAGAACATATGGATCGGCTCTACGCTTCGGCGGCTGTTTATCAACTGAACATTCCTTTCACGCCGGAAGAGTTGAACGAAGCGATCTGCGAAACGATCCGCCGGAACGATTTCAAAAGCTGCTACATTCGCCCGACGGCCTATTTCGACAGCGGCAGTTTGGGAATTCGCTCTGTCTGTCCGGTAGGCATCAACATCCTGACCTGGGAATGGCCGAACGATTTCGGCGCTGAGAAGTTGGCTAAGGGAATGCGCGTGACGGTTTCACCCTACAAGAAATTCCATTCGAGCATGATCCCGACTACGGCGAAGGCTACGGGGAATTATCTGAATTCGATTCTGGCCGTGCGCGAAGCGGCGTCGCGCGGCTACGACGAAGCGATCCTGCTCGATGTGAACGGCAATCTGGCCGAGGGCGCGGTCGAGAATATTTTCCTGATCAAAGACGGGCGCCTGCTGACCAACGACCAGAACTCTTCGATCCTGCTCGGCATCACGCGGGCGTCGGTGATTCAGATCGCGCGCGATTTGGGTTACGAAGTCGAAATCCGCTCGTTGAAGCTCGATGAATTGCTCAACGCCGACGAAGCCTTTCTGACCGGCACGGCCATCGAGATCACGCCGATCCGCGAAGTTGACGGACGCGCAATCGGCAATGGCGCTCGCGGCCCCATCACGGAAACGATCCAGAAGACATTCTTCGACATTGTGGCCGGACGCAAAGAGGAATACCGCCACTGGCTGCATCCTGTGTGGAAACAGGCCGGCGCGCGCAAAGCGGCGTAGTTGGAAAACTGAGGAAACTGAAAGAAACGGGACAGGCGGAAAGCGCCGGGGTGGGTTTCAACCTGTTCCGTTTTCTTCTCTGACTGTTGGTGAAGAGGCGCTTGAAGATGATTGGACAATCGCGCGACGACAACGCCATAGCCTGGCGCCCGACTGATGAGGTAATTGCCCGCGCGCAAATGGCGCGCTTCATCTCTTTTTGCGATCTCGCGGCGTTCGATGCGCTCTATCAACGCTCAGTTGCCGACATCGAATGGTTCACCGAACAGGTTCTTCGCTTCCTCGACATCCAGTTCGACAAACCTTACGAACAAATTCTTGATCTTTCGCGCGGCGTCGAATGGCCGCGCTGGTGCGCGGGCGGCGAATTGAACATCGTCAAAAGCTGTCTGGATCGTTGGGAAGACACGGCGGTCGCGCATCAACCCGCGATCATCTGGGAAGGCGAAGAAGGCGAGACGCGCGAGATGGATTACGCCGACCTGCTGATTGAAGTTGAACGCTGCGCCGCCGGGTTGCGCGCCTGCGGTTACGGTCGGCGGGATGCGATTGGCATTCATCTGCCGATGGTTCCCGAAACGGTGATTGCGCTGCTTGCGATCAATCGCATTGGGGCTATCGCCGTGCCGCTCTTTTCCGGCTACGGCCCTTCGGCGATTTCGTCGCGGTTGCGCGACGTGAACGCGAAAGCTTTGATCACCTGCGACGCGTTCCCGCGTCGAGGCAAACCGGTCAACGCAAAATTGATCGCGGATGAAGCCGTCGCCGATTGCCCGGAAATCACGCGCGTGGTCGTGGTGCGCCGAATGCGCGTGACTGCGCCGATGAAACCCGGACGCGATTTGACCTGGGATCAACTGCTGGCGACCGGCGATCAGGCCGGAGGCGCGGCGCGTCAGGCGGAGCCGACCGGCGCCGAAGATCCATTGATTGCGATTTACACATCGGGAACAACCGGACGGCCTAAAGGCATCCTGCACACGCATTGCGGGTTTCCGGTGAAATCGGCTCAGGATATGTGTTTCGGTGTGGATGTCGGGCAAGGCACGCGGATTTCATGGATAACCGATATTGGCTGGATGATGGGACCCTGGCTGATTTACGGCGCTCTGATTCTGGGCGGGACGATTGTTCTTTACGACGGCGCGCCTGATTATCCGCAGCCGGATCGAATGTGGGATTTCTGTGAGCGACACAAGGTCGAGGTTCTTGGCATTTCGCCGACGCTCGTGCGCGCATTGGCCGCGCACGGCGACCAGTGGGTTGAAGAACACGATCTTTCATCGCTGCGAATCTTTGGCTCGACGGGCGAGCCGTGGAATCCTGATCCCTGGTGGTGGCTGTTTGAAACAGTGGGCAAGCGGCGCGCGCCGATCATCAACTACTCTGGCGGAACCGAAATCTCCGGCGGTATCCTGATGGGCAATCCGTTGCTGCCGATCAAACCGTGCGCGTTTTCGGCCCCGTGTCCGGGCATCGCCGCCGACGTGGTTGACGAAAACGGCGATTCGGTTCGCGGCGCGGTCGGCGAGCTTGTCATACGCAAGCCCTGGATCGGGCAGGCGCGCGGGTTCTGGAAAGACGACGAGCGTTATTTGCAGACGTACTGGTCACGCTTCCCTGGCGTCTGGGTTCACGGCGACTGGGCGATGATTGACGCCGACGGCCACTGGTACATTCTGGGCCGCAGCGACGACACGCTCAAAATCGCCGGCAAGCGCGTAGGCCCGGCCGAAGTCGAGTCAATTCTGGTCGGGCATCCAGCCATAATCGAGGCCGCCGCCATTGGCGTCCCGGATGAGTTGAAAGGTTCGGCGCTCGTCGCGTTTTGCGTCCCGGCTTCGGGTGAAGAACCAGGCGCGCGACTCGCGGAAGAATTGAGAGAGCGAGTCGCGGCGGAGTTGGGCAAACCCTTGCGCCCCGAAAGAATCTATTTCGTCGAGGCGTTGCCCAAAACGCGCAACGCCAAAGTGATGCGCCGCGTGATTCGCGCCGCGTTTCTGGGCGAAGACCCCGGCGATGTGACCGCGCTCGAAAATCCGGGGGCGGTCGAGAAGATTCGGCAAACGGCAGAGCGGCCCGCAGCGCCGAAGTGAGACAAAAGAGGTACGAGTTATGCCAACAGCATCAGCGACAGTTACCGAAGAGTTTCTGACGGATGACATCGGATTTGAAGAGATCAGTATGTTGCCGATAGATCATCCGGGCGCGCACGATCCCGATTACCGCGCGCGGCGCAATTTTATCGCCGGCCTGGCGAAGCGATATCGCAAGGACCCGCGACACGTCATCCCCAACGTTGATTACACGCCGCAGGAGACCGCCATCTGGCGACACGTCTACGACCAACTCGAAGAGACGCAACAACGCCGCGCCTGCTCGCTCTATCTGGAATCGAAAGGCAGGCTCGGCATCAGCCGCGACCGGATTCCGCAACTGGGCGAGCTAGATCAGAAGCTGCGCGCGATCTCGAACTTCCGCGTCGCTCCGATTGAAGGACTGGTTGAAACGCGCGCGTTCCTGAGCTGGCTGGGCAAACGGACGATGCTCTGCACGCAATACCTGCGGCATCATTCGCGCCCCGATTACACGCCGGAGCCGGACATCGTTCACGAAATCATCGGCCACATCCCAAACTTCACCAACCCCGACTTCGCCGACTTCTCGCAGACAATCGGCAGAGGCGCCGTCATCGCCAGCGACAAGCAGTTGGAACAGCTTGGCCGTTTGTACTGGTTCACGGTCGAATTCGGTCTGGTCGAAGAAGGCGGCGAGGTCAAAGCGTTCGGCGCGGGATTGCTGTCGTCCTACAGCGAACTCGAACACGCGTTCAGCGATGAAGTCGAACGCCGCAAGTTTAACCTCGAAGAAGTCGTCAACACGGCCTACAACTATTCGGACATGCAACCGATTCTGTTCGTGATTCCTTCGTACGCCTATTTGAAAGAAGTGACGAATAAGTTCATCAGCAGGTTTTGGAAAAACGGGGATCAGGAAGTCGCGCCTATCGGCGTGCCGCAGGGGGTTTGGTAAAGATCAGAGGAACAGCAATGAAAGACAATCCATTGAAAATCCGGCAAGTCCATCACATCGAATTTTACGTCGGCAACGCCAAGCAGGCCGATTATTACTATCGCAACGCGTTCGGCTTCGACCGCATCGCCTACACGGGATTGGAGACCGGCAACCGCGATCAGTGTTCTTACGCTTTGCAGCAGGGCACGTTCAAGCTGTTGCTGACGACGCCTTACACCTCGGCGGATAAAGCGGGGCTGCACATCCTGAAACACGGCGACGGCGTGCGCGACATCGCGTTTGAAGTGGACGACGCCGATTACGCGTTTGAAGAAGCTCTGGCGCGCGGCGCCGAGCCTGCGGTCGCGCCGTACACGATCAGGAGCGAGCGAGGCGAGGCGAGGCGCGCAGCAGTCAGGATTTACGGCGACACGATCCATTCGTTCTTCTCGAAGCGCAATTACGACGGGCCGTTCATGCCGGACTTTGTCGAATCGCGCGCGCCGGGGCGCAATGCGGGTTTGCTGCGGCTGGATCATTACGTCGCTAACGTCGAGTACGGGCAGATGAAGGTCTGGGAAGATTGGTATAAGCGCGTGATCGGGCTGGAACGGTTCATGACTTTCGACGACAAGGACATTTCGACCGAGTACACGGCGCTGAACAGTATCGTGATGGCGAATGAATCGCGCAGCATCAAGTTTCCGATCAACGAACCTGCGCCCGGCAAACGCAAGAGCCAGGTCGAGGAGTACAACGAATTCAACCAGGCGGCGGGCGTGCAGCACATCGCTTTACTGACTACGGACATTATCAAGACCATCCGCCAATTGCGCTCGAACGGCGTCGAGTTTCTGGAAGTGCCCGACAGCTATTACGAGATGCTCAGCAAGCGCGTCGGCGCACTGGATGAAGACATCGAGACGCTGCGTGAGTTGAAAATTCTGGTGGATCGTGACGACGAGGGCTACCTGCTGCAACTCTTCACCAAGCCGGTCGAAGATCGCCCGACGCTCTTTTTTGAAATCATCCAGCGCAAAGGCGCTCAGGGCTTCGGCAAAGGCAACTTCAAAGCCTTGTTTGAAGCCATCGAGCGCGAACAGGCAAAGCGCGGAAATTTAGTTTGAGGCGCTGCCACAGAGACACAGAGACACAGAGGGGAAGAGGGGAAGAGGGGAAGAGGGGAGAGACAAAAGAACAGAGAGAAGGAAGGGCAGCGGAACAGAGAGACGTTTTTTTTACTCTACTCCTCCTTCTCTTCATCTCTGTGTCTCTGTGTCTCGGTGGCTTTGAATTTTATGGCTGAACAGAATCTTCGGTATCAATCGGGTTTTGGAAATGAATTCGCCACCGAGGCGATTGCAGGCGCGCTGCCGCAAGGGCAGAACTCGCCTCAACGCGCGCCGCTGGGTTTATACGCCGAGCAGTTCAGCGGCACGGCTTTCACCGCGCCGCGCGCCGCGAATCGCCGCGCGTGGACTTACCGCATTCGACCTTCAGTCGCGCACAAGCCGTTCAGGCAAATCACAAACAATTTATTGCGAAGCTCGCCGTTCAACGAGGCGACGGCGACGCTGAATCAACTGCGCTGGGACCCGCTTCCGCTGCCGACCGAACCGACCGATTTCATTGACGGCTTGATGACGATGGCGGGAAACGGCGATCTGAGCGTGAATGCGGGCGCGGGCATTCACATCTACGCTGTGAACGATTCGATGCGCGACCGCTTTTTTTATAACGCCGACGGCGAGATGCTCATCGCGCCGCAACTCGGACGTTTGCTGATCCGCACGGAGCTTGGCGCGCTGGATGTCGCGCCGGGCGAAATCTGCATCCTGCCGCGAGGATTGAAATTCAGAGTTGAATTGCCTGGCGGAGAAGCGCGCGGTTACGTCTGCGAAAACTACGGCGCGATGTTCCGCCTGCCTGAGCTTGGTCCGATTGGCGCGAACGGATTGGCAAACTCGCGCGATTTTCTGATCCCCGTCGCCGCTTACGAAGACCTCGAAGGCGACTTTCGCATCATCGCAAAATTCCAGGGCAATCTGTGGGAGGCCGAGATTGATCATTCGCCGCTCGACGTGGTCGCTTGGCATGGCAATTACGCGCCTTACAAATACGATCTGGCGCGCTTCAACACCATCAACACGGTCAGCTTCGACCACCCCGACCCTTCGATCTTCACTGTGCTGACTTCGCCTTCAGACACGCCGGGCGCGGCCAATGTTGATTTCGTGATCTTCCCGCCGCGCTGGATGGTGGCTGAACACACATTCCGCCCGCCGTATTTCCATCGCAACGTGATGAGCGAGTTTATGGGCTTGATCTTCGGCCAGTACGACGCGAAGGAAGAAGGCTTCGCTCCGGGCGGCGCCAGCCTGCACAATTGCATGTCGGCGCACGGCCCCGACGCCGACGCTTTTGAAAAAGCCAGCAACGCCGACCTCGCGCCGCAGCGATACGACGACACGCTGGCGTTTATGTTCGAGTCGCGTTTCGTCATTCGCCCGACCCGGTTCGCGATGGAAACTCCGGCGCTGCAAAAAAATTACTTCGAGTGTTGGCAGGGGCTGAAGAAGAATTTCAAGCAAGGATAGAGATGCTTCTTTCGATTCAGGCTTTATTGGCTGGTTTGATTGATTATGCGGGGTTGTTTCCGCCAGCCGCGCTCGACATGGCTTCCGCCGTCAGCCGTTACGCGTCTTATCGCAAGGGCGAAACAAACTGGATGCTCGGACGGTTCATCGCGCCGGTCGCTCGGCTCGACGAGTTTGAGAAGGTGGCGGCGGATCATTTAAGACAAGACGGCGCGCCGTGGCTGTTGAGCGCGCTCGGCGGCGGCGATTTGAAATCCGATCTTGAGAAGGTCGCCGAATTCAACGAACGCAACTCCGGACGCGCCGTCATTGACACCATAGAAATCAAAGCCGAGCGCGCGGCTGACATCGAACACGCGATGGAGATGATGCCGGCGACGCTCACGCCGTATTTCGAAATCTCGATTGCGCACGATCCCGGCGACCTGATCAAACTCATTTCCGCACTTGGAGCGCGCGCAAAAGTTCGCACGGGCGGCGTGACAGCCGAAAGCTTCCCGTCATCGCTGAAGCTAGCCAGCTTCATCAAAGTTTGCGCCGATGAAGACGCGCCGTTCAAGGCCACCGCCGGATTGCATCACCCGCTGCGTTCGGTCAACCGGCTGACTTACGAGCCTGATTCCGAATCGGCGTTGATGCACGGTTTCCTGAACGTATTCCTCGCGGCGGCGTTCGCGCAAAGCGGAATGAGTGTCGAACGGCTTGTCGAGCTTTTAGAAGAGCGATCACACGAAGCGTTTCAATTCGACAACGGCAGCGTGACCTGGCGCGGCGAGATGATTGTCCGTGGGCAGTTGCGAAACGCGCGCAGCCTGCTCGCCATCGCTTTCGGCTCCTGTTCGTTTGAAGAGCCGATTGAAGACCTGAAGAAAATAGGACTGCTATGAGCTACCAGATCAACGAGACGCACGATCCGAACCTGCGAAGCTGGGTCGAATCAGCCAACGATCCGAACACGGACTTTCCGATTCAGAATCTGCCTTACGGTATTTTCAAGCGTTCTGATAGTGAAGAAGATTTTCGCATCGGAGTCGCCATCGGCGACCAGATTCTCGATCTGGAGAAGTGCGATAAAGCCAATCTCTTACCCGGAGTTGCTGGATCAGCGGTAAGACTCAATTTTCCTGGAAATATCAACAGATTGATGTGGCTTGGACAGCATGCCTGGGCGACGCTTCGCCAACGATTAAGCTGGTTGTTAAGAGAAGACAGGGCAGACATTCAATTGAATAAAAAGCTGGTGAGAAAAATCCTCCTGCCGGCGGCTGAGGCAGAGGTGGCTGTTCCTGCCAATATTGGCGACTATACCGACTTCTACGCCTCGGTCTATCACGCCACCAACATCGGCAAGATGTTTCGTCCCGACAATCCGCTGATGCCGAATTACAAATGGGTTCCCATCGGCTATCACGGACGCGCGTCTTCAATCGTCGTCAGCGGAACGCCCGTTCGCCGCCCCATCGGACAAACCAAAGACGACAACGCCGAAGCGCCAACCTTCGGCCCCAGCAAAGTTCTGGATTACGAACTCGAAGTCGGATTCTTCGTTGGCGGCGGAAATGATCAAGGCAAGCCAATCAAGATCACTGAAGCCGAAGACCATATCTTTGGCCTCTGCCTGGTCAACGACTGGTCGGCGCGCGACATCCAGCGTTGGGAGTATCAACCGCTGGGGCCGTTTCTCTCAAAGAGCTTTGCGACGACAATCTCGCCCTGGATCGTGACAATGGAAGCGTTGGCGCCCTTCCGCGCGCCAGCGTTCAAACGTCCGGCGGGCGATCCCGAACCGCTTCCCTACCTCGATTCGCCTGAAAACCGCGAGCGCGGCGGCTTCGACATCAATCTCGAAGTTTTGATTTCAACCGAGCAGATGCGCGAAAAGGGAATTGCGCCGCATCGCCTCAGCCGCAGCAACACGCAAGACCTTTACTGGACATTCGCGCAGATGCTCACTCACCACACGAGCAACGGCTGCAACCTGCGACCGGGCGACCTGATGGCCAGCGGAACTGTGTCCGGCGCGACGAAAGACAGCCGGGGATGTTTGATCGAATTGACCGAGCGCGGCGCGGAGCCGATCAACTTGCCCACCGGCGAAGTCCGGCGATTTTTGCAGGACGGCGACGAGGGAATCTTACGCGGCTACTGCGAACGCGAAGGATTCAGGCGGATTGGTTTTGGGGAATGTCGCGGTGTGGTTTTACCTGTATCCGTTTAGGCGCGAATGCGGCGGACGAGTGGACGCGGAATCGCGGCGCGTTGATCGCAAATCACTGTCAGGATCATTCCGTTCATTTCTTTATCGTGGTGGGGCAGACTCGGCTTTCAATCGCGGTTTGTACAGAATGAACACGGGGTCATCATTGACCCATACAGCCTCCAACCAGTCTGGAGCTTTTTCAGGCTTGCCGAGCGCGGAAAGTTCCTTGCGCTCTTTCAACTCGCGCTTCCCAACCGCGATGTAATCAACGCGGTTGGCTTCGACCCAGGCGCGAAATTCATCGAGCGATTTCACCTGCGGGAAGAAGACCCATTCGTTGCGTGATAAGTAAGGCAAATGCGGTTTGCGCGCGACGATCCGCTTGCCGCCCACTGCGCCAACGCCCGCCAGATAATCGCGCGCGGCAATGATTTCTATCGGCTGGTCGGCGAGAAACTGCGTTACGTCTCTGCGCGATTCGGCCAGCGAGAACGCGAACATTGCCGCGATCAGCGCGATGGGGATCAAGGCGAAAGCGCGACTTTTCAGCCATCCAACAGACCGCGCCATTTCCAGCCAACTCTTCGCTGCAAAAACGGCGAAGCCCGCGTACAAAACCATCACGAAAAAGTAATATCGCGTCTCCCAATGGTTGAGCGCCATCAGCAGCAAGTAGAGCGCGCCCGCTATCAAAACCAGCGATACATTTTTCGACCGTCGCCTGCCCAGAGCAAGCAAAACGCCAAGCCACGCCATCCACGCCACCCACCTGTTGACCAGAGTCTCCTTGAAGCTGCAGCGGAGGGTCTCGTAAAGGTTCGCGGGATAACGCGTGATCAGCCGCTTCGGATCATACCGGAGCATGTCCGCGAACGAATGAAACCGCTCCGCGAGCGCGCGTGTGGCGTCCTGATTGGTCTTGTTCGCAACCAGTTCGGGATAGAACTCCGTTGCCATGTTCAGGTAATTGGCGTTGTAAAACGGCGAGCCGTGATGTTTGTAATTCGCGATCAGCCAGGGCGACGATACGATCAGGAAAAGAGCGGCGAAGACCACGGACAACACAAAACGTTCGCGCCGCTCCCGTTTGAATAGATCGAGCAGCGTAATCCCGATCAGGCACGCAGCCAGCAGGAATAGTCCGTTGTAGCGGATGAGGTAGCATATTCCCACCAGCGCTCCGGTCAATGCCGCACGCAGGCGCGGCGCGATCCGCTCGTCCGTGAAGACAACCAGCGCGGCCAGACACAAGAGCAAAAAGAAAACGTCGGTCGCCGCATTGATCGAAAACTGCGGGAACTCGCCGCTGGCGATTGCGACAAGCTGCGCGCCGACGCCAACCCAATAACCGAACAGTCGCGCGAAAAGAACGAAGATCAACAATCCGCACAAGACCGCGCAGACGACTGACAGCCATTTTCCGGCAGTGAACAGATCACCGCTGATCCCGGTCAGCTTCGCTATCAGAGCGAGCGTCGCCGGATAGCCGGGGCCTTGAAATGTGTTTTGCGGAAATTGGCCTGCGGCGAGTCGCTCGGCGTCAGGCGCGTAGAGGTGATAGAAATCCGTCTCGGTCGCGTAATTGCCGAACGGATGCTGCCGGGCGAGATAAACGAGCGTGAGGAAATGAACCAGGGAAATCAGAATAATTGGCGACGCGAGCAGGAGCAATCTCTGCCACGGGCTGCGCCTCACGCCAAACGCCTCAAAGTCGAAGGCCTGAGACTGTTTGTCTGCTATAGTCCCATTTTGTGATTCGGTCATTGATCACTGGCTGCTACAAGTTCTTTTTCTTCATCTCGTCCAGCATGTATTCCGACGCGCGCCACGCGAGCGCCATGATCGTCAGCGTCGGATTTTTGTGCGTGCCAGAAGCGAAAGCCGCCGCGTCCATCACGAAAAGGTTCTTCACGTCCCAGCTCTGATTGAACTGGTTGAGTACGGATGTTTTCGGGTCGCCGCCCATGTGCGCCGTCCCCATCTCGTGAATCGAATGGCCGGGCGTGTCAGGGTTTTCCGGCAACCTCACATCAACAGCCTTCCCTGCCGCGAAAATTTCTTCGTATGTCCGCCGCATGTATTTGTACATATTGATGTCGTTCGATTCCCACGGATGATGAATCTTCAGAACGGGCATTCCCCATTTGTCCTTCACCGTTTGGTCAAGTTCGACGAACTTCTTCGGACTTGGCAGCATCTCGCCGTGCGAGGCCAGTACGACGCGCGCGCCCGTCCATTTGCGCACCTCTTTTTTGTACTCGCTGCCGAAGCCGCGAATACTCTTCGCGTTCTTGTCGGGCCGCATTCTGATGCGCGATGAAGGCTCGATCTGGAAACCGCGCACGAAATCGCGCTTCTCATCCGGGCGGAAATAACCAAACCAGGGAATGACGATATGCGAGCCGCCGATGCCGTCGCCCGCCTCGCGGTCCTTGAAAAACAGTTCAGGGAAATAAGCCTGCGCGCCGACATCCAGATGCTCGATGAAGTTCCTGCCGATCATCCCGCTCGAATTGGCGATGTTCGACATCAGCAGCAATCGCGTGCTTTCGAGCGTGCCGCAGGCGACCACCACTGTGCGCGCCTTGACCTCGCGATCCTTTCCAGTCGTTCGGTCAATGAAGCTGACGCCCGAAGCCAGTCCCTTCGCGTTGACGTTGATCTTTCGAGCCATCGCGTTCGGAATCAGCGTGAATGTCTTCGGGAATTTCTTCATCAGCGGAACGACCTGACGAAACGCCGAGTTGTAGAACGAATGCGTCTCGCAGCCGTTTTCGCAGCCGCTGCAATAATGGCACTGGGCGTATCCGTTGTAAGCTTTGGTCAACATCGCGCGGCGCACGCGGATGGAGCGTATCCCCGCTTTCTCCGCCGCTTTCTTGATAGCCACGTCAGAGCATTTGTAGGCCACAGGAGGAAGGAAGTTATCGCTATCCGGCAGGTCGGGATGATTCTCTTTAGCGCCGCAAACGCCCATGAAGATTTCGGCCTTGTCGTAATACGGCGCGAGGTCTTTGTATTCAATCGGCCAGTCAAGCCCCTGCCCGTCCTTCGAGCGCATTTTGAAATCGGCCTCATTGAAACGATTGGCGAAACGTCCCCAGAACATCGTGCGCCCGCCGACATTGCGCGCGCGAAACCAATCGTAAGGCATCTTTTCGGGAGTCGTGTACGGCTCGTCTTTCGTATTGCCCTCGAGCTTATATTTCTTGGTGAACTCATCGGGGTTTTCAGTCGAACCTTTGAAGCCTCGATACGGATCGTCGTAAGGCCAGGGGTCGTGATAGATGAAATCTTCCAGGTGTTTGCGCAACGGGCCGGCGTCGAGCATCGCCACTTTCAATCCGGCTTGAACCAACGTCCAGGCGGCGGTTCCTCCGGCGGCGCCCGATCCGACGATCACAACGTCGTAAACAGGCGGACTGACGCCCCTTCTTCGCTGCTGACTCCACATAAAGACGATCCTTTCTCGCACTCGGTGGATCAATGCCCCGAGCGGCTAGTGTCGAAACAATTTGATGAATGAAATCGAGAGATGGTTACGACAGGCATTTTAGGCGCCCGGTCTGGACTTGTCTAGCGATGCGGTTTTCCGCGAAGCGCGCTCAATATCCGAGTTCTTCAAGC
>JAJVID010000017.1:55937-57988 GCA_022072205.1 Acidobacteriota bacterium | reverse complement strand
TCTTCGCTCAGTTGCGCGATCTTGCGTTCGATCATTCCGCGCACCGATTCCGGCAATTCGCGTTCGATGTCCGGCAGCGTTTGCGCCAGCATCCACCTGGGTACGCCCGCATCCTGCGGGCTATCCTGCAAAGCAATCACACCGCGATCTCGCAAATAGCGCACGAGGTCAGCCATAAACAGCGGACTGCCTTCCGTCTTCGCGTGAATCAGTTGGGGAAACTCTGCGGGGAAACGATGCTGCGGAAATTCGAGGCTGAGATACTGCGCGATTTCTGCTTCATTCAAAAATTCAAGCTGTAACTCGCGGCAGTAGCCCCGCGCCTGTAAATCCGGTTTGATCTGCAAAAACGGATGTTTGGCGAGCAGCATATCCGAAGGCCGATAGGTCACGACAATCAGCACGCGCAGCGTATCGAACTTCCCGGCGAGAAAACTCAGCAGATCAATCGTCGAGACATCGGCCCAATGCAGATCGTCAAAGAACATCACGAGCGGCTGCGACTCAGCAACGGCGGTCAGAAAGCTCGACAGTTCGCGCTTCATTCGTTCCTGCGAAGCGGCTTTGACTTCGGCAAGCAGCCGCGCGGATTCGTCGCTCTCGCCGGAAAGCGGCGCGACCTGCGCATACCACGTCGGCGCAAGCTGCTTCATTTTCTCGATGTGGGGCAGGTTACTAACCTGCCCCACATCAGCAGCCAACAAACTTTCCAACGCTTCGAGCAGCGGCAGGTAGGCTTCAGTTCCGGCGAGCCGTTCCGAACAACGTCCGCGCGCAATCGTGCATTGGTCCTTTGTCGTGAGTTCGGTGAGGAAGTCTTCGACCAGTGTGGTCTTGCCGATGCCCGGTTCGCCCGCGACGCAGACGAGCGAGCCGCGTCCGTCTTTCGCTGCGTTGAATGCTGCAAGCAGTTCGTTACGTTCCTGTTCACGCCCGACTGTGTGGCGCTGTGTCGCCGAAGCGACTAAAGCTTCTTCTGTCTGCTTGCTGCCGGCAGGCGAGGCAGGCATTGCGGTTTGCGCGGCGAGCGATTCGTTGATCTGGCTGGCGCCTTCCGTCGTGAAGCCGATGCGCCGCAATATCCCGGCAAAACGCGGGTCGGAGCGTAGGCTGTCGAATTTCAGATCCGCTTTCAAGAAGGGCATCCATACCGCTCGCTCGTCGCAGGCCTGCTCAAGCCACGCCAGAGCCTGCTCGTTATGACCCAGTCCCGCGCAAATCTGCGCGCAGTTAAGAGCCGGGACGTATTCCTGATTCGAGCGCTTCTCAAACTCGTTCAGAATCTCCAGCGCCTTGTCATGGTTTCCGGCTTTCGCATACACGTATCCCGCAGTTGACAAGGTAAAAGGATTGCTTGCCGCCTGCTGCGCCTTCTCGATTGTCGCAATAGCCGAAACGAAGTCGCCCTTCTGTTCATACGCCTCAGCGAGGAAGCAGGAGGCGACCGAGTAGTTCGGATTCAGTTCGAGCAGCTTGCGAAACTGCTCAATGGCGCGCTCAGGTTGTCGTGACCAATGAAGGATTGTGCCAATACCGCTGTTGATAGTGTCGGACAGCGGATCAAGCTCCTGAGCGCGCTGCAACTCCTTGAAGCTTTCATCAAAGCGCCTCATCAAGCCCAGATACCAGCCATACCACATATGAATAATGGCGCTGCCCGGATTGAGAGCGATGGCGCGCTTGAACTCAGCTTCGGCGCCGGCGTAGTCCCAGTCAAAGTACATTTTGATGATCGCCAGGGAACAGTGCGCTTCGCCGAGCGTGTCATCGAGTTCCAACGCATTGCTGGCTGCTTCTCTCGCCTTCGGCATCCATTCACCGGCGAAAGAGAAAAAGGCCATTTCGGTATAAGCGTCGGCCAGGCCGGCGTAGGCTGATGCGTAGCGCGGATCAATGGCGATGGCTCGGCTGAAATTCTCGCCGGCTTTCTGAAAACCTTCAGGCGTCCACTGGTTGAAGTAAAAAAGACCTCGGAGATAAGACTCGTATGCTTCCGGGCTTCGGGTATGACGCTTCAATACGGCGGCCTGCTCTTCGCCAAGCAGCTTTAC
>JAJVID010000017.1:52204-55837 GCA_022072205.1 Acidobacteriota bacterium | reverse complement strand
GTGTTGACGTTCAGCGTTTTGCCGATCTCGCGGGCTTCGGCGTTTTTGCCCTTGAAGGAAAAGGCCGAGGTGCGCGCCGCGACTTTCAATTCGTCAATCTTCGAGAGCGCATTGAGCAGTTCTTCGGCCAGCCCGTCGCAGAAGTATTCGTTCTCTTCGTCCGCGCTGATGTTCGCAAACGGCAGCACGGCGATGGAGGCGGACGCCTCGGTACTGTGCCGCGCGGTCTCTGTGGTTTGCGGTTCCTTCAGCCCCGCCTTGCGCAGCCCCTCCATCAACTGCTCGACGAGTTCCGGCAGGTACCACTTCTCATATATGCCACGCACGGTCAGGGGAAAGTCGGGTTTGAGCGCCAGCACGGCTTGCAGAGTCTTATCCGCCGCTTCACGATCACCAAGCTGACCACAGGCAGCCGCGAGCAGGGCTTGCATATAGAAAGGCGCGCCGCCGCCCCGCAGAAGGCTCTTATGCAGGTAGGCGCACGCGGCGTGGTAATCGCCCTTACGATACGCGTCGAGAGAATGAACAGCCCAGTACCATCCCGAATGATTGGGATTAAGTTGTCGCGCGCGCTCGCCCAGTTCGCAGCCGCGCTCCCAGTCGCCCGCAAACGCGAGCAGGTGCGCGAGGTATTCCAGTGTGGAACCGTCCATCGAGTTGAGCGCAATGGCGCGTTCCGCCGCCTCGCGGAACGCGGCGAATTCCTTGCGGAAGAACAACGCCTGCGCGAGCGCGAGCCAGGCGAAATGATTGGCGTGCCCCGCGTCCACCGCGCGCCGTGCGGCTTCGAGCGAGCGACCGAGCGGATCGGGCTGCGCGTTGAAGCCGAACCGATGCTCTTCGCCATAAATCATCGCCAGCATCGCCCAGCCGTCCGCATTGCCGGGCGCCTGTTTGACTGCGCGTTCCAAACCGGCGCGCACCGCCGCGTGTTCTTCCGGCGCGATGCGCTCGAAGTAACCGAAGCTGCGTAACACCGCTTCATACGAACTAAGTTGATCAGGAGCTTTGAGTCGCACCGCTTCGCTCATGCTGTGCGGCAGAGCGCCATACCAATCCGCAACGGTCGAGACAATGCGCGGAACCAGATCATCCTGTATCTCGAAAATTGCTTCCGGGCTGAAGCTGCGGCTATAAGTTTCTGTCCACAGATGCGCGCCTGTGCTCGCATCCACCAATTGCACGGCGACACGCAACTGCGAACCCGCTTGCCGCAAACTGCCTTCCATCACGTAACGCGCGCCGAGCGCTTTGCCAATCGCGCGCACATCGCCGGAATCGCTGACATACTTCAACGTCGAACCGCGCGCGATGACGCGCAGGTAAGAGAAGCGTGACAAGCCCGTCACGATGTCTTCAGAAAGACCTTCTGCCAATGCTTCAAGGTCAGCGTTGGATCCGCGGTATTTGAACGGCAGGACCGCGACCCAAAACCCTTCGTCTAATTGGGCGGTTTGGGACGCTGTGGCGGGAAGGGGGCCGCCAGTTTCAAGTCCCGAAGGCGCGACTTCGTTTTTGTTTTGAGAAAGCAGGAGTTTCTGCGGCGTAGCGGCGTTTCCAACCTCATCGTTGAAGAGATTGAAAAGATGAATCTTGACGCCGTGCTTGACTTCGCGTTCGCCCAGATCATGCAGCAGCGATTGCCAGTGGGAGATTTGACCAAGCACTTCGGCCACGTTGCGCGAGACCAGGATGTGGCCTGCGTCCCCGCTATCCATCACACGCTGCGCCATGTTGATCCCGCTCCCCACCACGTTTCGCGTTCCGTTGATGTCGGTCGAGAGAAAGACCGGGCCGCTGTGAATGCCCATTCGCAACCGAATCTCCGGCTGCGCCTTCAATGCGCGCGCGATCTCGATGGCGCAACGCGCCGGCGCGACCGGGTCCTGCAAAAACGCCAGCGCCATCCCGTCACCCGCAGGCAACCGCACCAGTTGGCCCTGCGAGTCGGAGCGGCGGTAATCTTCGGTCTGGCGGACGATATTTTGCAGCGCGCTGATCATCCGCTTCTGACGGTCAATCGGTAGAATCGAGTAACCAACAATGTCGCAGAAGAGCACGTGCGCGATGTCTACGCTGCCCGGAGTGATGGACGCCTCCAACAGTTGCGGCGCATCGCCCGCGACGCTTCTGATCTGGCTGGCGCCTTGTCGCTCCAACTCCTGCAAGCCTCGCGCGACTTCGCCGGCGGTCGGACGCTGGCTCGCGTCCTTGCTGAGCATGCGCAAAATCAGCGCGTCGAGCGCGGCGGGCAGTTCCGGTTTCAACTGCGTGAGGGGCGACGGTTCCTGCAACGTGATGGCGTGCAGATAACCGACCAGCGTTTCCGCTTTGAACGGATGTCGCCCCGTCGCCAGTTCGTAGAGCACAATGCCGAGCGCAAAGATGTCCGATGAAGGGCTGACGCTCTGGCCGCTCGCCTGTTCGGGCGACATATACGCGACTGTGCCCATCATCGTGCCGGGCGTTGTTTGCTGCGCCAGCGTCGCAGCTTCTTCGCCTCCCGCTGTCGCGGGCAGCAACCGCGCCAACCCGAAATCGAGCACCTTCACGTAGCCGTCGTCGCGCACCATGATGTTGTCCGGCTTGATGTCTCGATGCGTGATGCCGGCGGCGTGCGCGGCGCTCAAGGCTTTCGCCATCTGCTGACCGAGCGATAGCAATGTCTCGACGGAATTGTCTTCCGCAATCACCGTGCGCAGCGTGCGGCCAGCGACCAGTTCCATGACGATGAAGCGTCCGGCTTCGCATTCGCCGATGTCATGCACGGTGATGATGTTGGGATGATTGAGAGCGCTCGCGGCCTGCGCTTCCTGCTCGAAGCGGCGCACGCGGTCGGTATCGGCGGTCAATTCGGCAGGCAATAGTTTGATGGCGACTTTACGTTTGAGGCGCGTGTCTTCGGCCAGCCAGACTTCGCCCATGCCGCCCGCGCCGAGTTTCTCGACGATGCGGTAATGCGAGAGATTCATATTGGCTGCGAGTTCCTGACTCATCTTATGCGCCACGTTATGCGCCACAAGCAGGCGTTATGCGCAATCAGCTCACCCGGTAACGATCTCTTTACCCATTCCGATAGTTTTCACCCACCCTGTTTGCAGCAATCCCTGTAAGTCTCTGGTAGCCGTAATCGCGCCTCCGCGAGTGTAATCATTTCAATCCCTCGACCACGTAGAGGTCGGAAAGCATTCGGCTGACCGAATACGCATAGCCCTTGCCGTCGGGCGTCAGGAAAACGTAGTGATACCCAAAAATGCCGGCGGGGTCGGCAGGCATAATCTCTTTGAACATCTCTTTATGCCCGTTCGAAGGGTCAAACCGATAGACGCGGATCGGCATTTCATTCACGTTAGCGACATAAAGTGAGCGCCCGTCGCCACTCCAACCGATGATCTCATCGGCGCTCTTCAGATGAAGGATCGGCTGCGGCGCTCCTCCCTCCACCGGGTAGAAAGACCGCTGCCTCTGAGCGTCCGAGGCGATCAGCGATCTGCCATCCGGCGAGATCAGAAGCCATTCCGTGGTTCCCTCCGGCGTGAGAGGACGAGGCGGGCCGCCCTCTATGCTCTGAATGTAGCAGCGCCAGTCGTGCCCCGCTTCACGGCCCAGGAAGGCGACTCGCTTCCCGTCCGG
>JAJVID010000017.1:47774-52104 GCA_022072205.1 Acidobacteriota bacterium | reverse complement strand
CTACCGTCTTCTTTCCGTTGAGGTCCACCACCACCACCCATCCGCGAGTGTTGAAAGGCGACGGATGGTCCATGAAGGCGACCCGATCTCCCTTCGGTGAAATACGCGGATGATTGAGATGGCCGGCTGATTTATAGAGTACCTTACCGATGGGATATTCGAGCTGGCTCTGTCCATTGACCCAGCGCGCCACCGCAAGCTCGATTCCATCCGGCGACCAGTCGGCCTCCTGTACGTCTTCGAGCAGGTCACGCGCCGCGCCGCCATCAATCGGCAGGCGAGCCAACGTGCCACGGCCCCGGAACAGCCCGATGTGTTGACGATTGCGCAAGACCGCCATCTCGTTGGAGGCGGAGATCGCCAACAGGTCAGTGTTTTCCAGTTTGAGCGAGCGCGATTCCGTTTTCCCCGCACGCACTGCGAAAACATCCAACGGATTGCCATTCCACCTGGCGCTGTAGACAACGGATTGGCCGTCAGGCGCGAACCTCGCATTCCAGATCGTGCCGCGATTAAAGGTGAGGCGTTGATACGAAGGCGGCGACGTTTTCCAGAAAGGCTTGCCTGCGAAAATCCCAGCCACCGCTCCCATCACAAGCAGCGCGAGACCGAGGCCAATGAGCGCAGGTGAGAGACGCCGCTTGACTGGCGCAGGCACGGCTGGCGCAGACACGACTGTAGCCTCTGGCTGACTCGCGCCGGAAACTCCTGAGAGCGATTCAAGTGCAAAACCGAGATCGCTCGCCGACTGAAATCGCCGCTCCGGCTTCTTCTCCAAACACCGCCGCACGAGGCGTTCAAGCTGTGGCGAAATCTTCGCGTTCGTTTCGCCGAGTTCCGGCGCGTCGTCTTTCAAAATCGCGGTCATCGTCTCCGCCATCGTCTCGCGCTGAAACGCTCGCTCGCCGCGCAGCATTTCATAGAGGATCAGGCCAAAGCTGAAAATGTCGGAACGATGATCCACCTCTTCGCCGCGCACCTGCTCCGGCGACATGTAGCCTACGGTGCCCATAATCACGCCCGGGTCGGTCAGCGGCTTCAACGTCGGCGCTTCGGAACCTACGCTGCCCGCCAACTTCTGCGGCTTCAGCTTCGCCAGCCCGAAGTCGAGAATCTTGACGCGCCCGTCTTTCGTGACAAACAGGTTTTCAGGTTTGAGGTCGCGATGCACGACGCCGCGCTCGTGTGCAGCGGCAAGTCCGGCGGCGATCTGTTGCGCGTAGTCAATCGCGCGACGCACCGGCAGCGCGCCTTGATCGAGTTGCGCGCGCAGTTCCTCGCCTTCCAGCAATTCGGCGACGAGGAAAGGCAAGCCCTCGTGCGCGCCGATGTCGTAAATCGTCAGGATGTTCGGGTGGTTCAATGCCGAGGTCGCGCGCGCCTCCTGCTCGAAGCGGCGCAAGCGGTCGGCGTCTTTGGCGAACTCGGCAGGCAAGGCCTTGATGGCGACCTCACGATTCAGTCGCGTGTCGCGGGCTTTGTAGACTTCGCCCATGCCACCTGCGCCCAGCGGAGCGATGATTTCGTAATGGTCAAAACGAGTTTCGCCTGATAGCGCCATGTCACATTCCCCAAACTTTGATGGTGATGCCGCGATGTTTGCGCGTGCGTTTGAAAATCTTTTTTGACCAGGGTTTCTTCGAGCGGTCGAAAACGACGAAGTGCAATTCATCGGCGTCGCAGCCTTCGCCATATTCGAGCGTCTGCGCCAGCCCTTCGGTGATGGTCTGTGCCAGCGATTTCCGCAGCACTTTCAATTCCAGCACGATACGTTGCACGCCGCCCGGATAGTGCCAGATCACCAATAAATCCGTCCGTCCACGCCCCAACCCATACTCGCATTCGAGCGAGCCGCCGCCGTTCACCACGCGATGCAGAAAGGCCATCAGCACGATGTGCGGCGCGATTTCGTGATAATGCACGCTCTTGAGCAGCGGCTGTCCGTGCTGCCGCCAGAAGGTGAGAAACGAGTCGAGCAGTTTGTCGGGATTGAGCGTGCCGTCCGCGTTCAGCCACGTCGGCGCAATCTGTGGTAAAAAGGCGCGCGTCACATAAGCCAGCATCGTTGGAATCACTTCGCGGTAAATCGGATTGGCGATGACGATGCCGCCGCCGTCTCCACTGCGAACCAGTCCGAGATCGAGGGCCAAGCGCAAATCGTCCGCAGGCAAATCACTCAGCGATTGCCCCGCCAGAATCGGTTCGATGATGTGGCGGATGCGTGGCTCGCGCAGCCGTTTGACCAGCGAGTTCAAATACGTTTCCTGCCGTTCGATCAGGATTTGCTCCGACTCCTCGATCTCACGCGGCGTGATGGGTTGCGCGGGGTCGGGCTGCAATTCTGACACGGCCCGGCGTTATTGAAATGCTTCATATGATTCCTTCACTTCTTCAGCAGTTCCGTCCAGTGTCGAACCCGTATCAATCCTGGCTTCACACACGACGGTTGACTGACTCAACCGCAGCGTGACCGGCAACGTGATGCCCGCTTGCCCGGCGTCGTATGCCAACCGCTGATCGAACGAAAGCTGAAAACTCACCGCCAGCCTCCCATCTCAATCACCTCGTCAGGCTTCGGCAAGTATGTGACAAAAGCTTCTCGACAGCCTGCCGACCGCGCCGCTTCATTGGCTGCTCGAAAGGTTTTGCCCGTGCCGATGAGTTGCGCGCCGACCAGCGCCACATACTGCCCGCCGTGCTGTTCCGCATTCGCCCGCAACCACGCCATCTGCTCTTGCCGACGAGTTTCAGACGCAGGCGATGGGTCAGTGAACGTGGCATTCCCCGCCCCATTTTCCGTCGCGCTGCTTTCCGCCAGCAACGTCACCAGCACACGACGCGGCTTTGTCACAGGCAAAGGCTCTAACAAACGAATGTTGCCGTTGGCATCAATTTCCGCTTCGACCGTCTGTAACATAACGTATTCCTTTCTGTCTGACCTGCCCGGCATTATAAGCGAGATGCGCCCTCAGCATCACTTCTTCAGCAGCTCCGTCCAGTTCTGCACCAATGTCAGCGGGCGCGTCGTCGCGTCTTCCAGCGGGCGCAGCAGCAATATCTTCTGCCCGTCGGCGCTCACATCGTACACGTAGCGGTTGTTGCGGCGGCCATAGCTGCCCACGTCAAAGAGCGCCACCGGCGTCCCGACCGCCACGTTTGCGCCAGTCTCGACCGACACGGCCATCAGCTTGTCATCGGGCGCAATGTAGTACAGTTCCCGCCCATCGCGTCGCCAGCGCGGCAGCAGGCCGCCGCCTTTGGAGACGATGACTTTCCGCCCCGGCTCCGGGAAGGATTGCACGTAGATTTCATTGCGATCGGACTCATTCGATTGGTACACCAACCAGCGTCCATCAGGCGAGACCTTGCCCCATTGCTCAGCAAATTGCGTTGCCAGATAAGGCTTCGGCTGGCGGTCGCCAGACAGCGGCAGCAACCAAAGATCGGAGGCTGTCTTTTCATCGGGTTTCATGTAGACGATGTACTTTCCATCGCCTGACCAATCGTTTAGAAAGATAGCACGCGCCTCTCCCTTGAAAACCAATTCCTCGTTGTCATCGCTGCCATTCACGCCCTTTTTCCAGATGGCCCAGAAGCCTTCCCGATTTGAGCCAAAGAAAATGTGTTTTCCATCCGGCGACCAGTGCGGAAAGAGGTTTGAGTTTGCGTCTGAAGTCAGACGAGCAAACGTTTCGCGCAGGAGATCGAATGACCAGATGTCATTCCCAACTTTCTGCGGCTCAAACCGTTCGAGAACAACCTGCGCGCCGTTCGGCGCGAGGTTCAGCCAGCGAAAGTAGCCTGGCGTACCAACCGGAGAAAGCTGCTTGCCGTTGCGGTCAAGCCAGACAAGCTGCGTATGCGGATTTCCCGCGCTTTGATAAATCAGCCATTTGTCCGCGCCTACCGACAAGGGAGAGTAATAAGCGGCGATGATGCGATTCCCTCTCTCGGCCAGCGTGACGGGATCGCCGCGAATGCTCCGCGCCTCCGCCTCAAACCGCTGCGCCAGAATCTTCTCCCCGCGCATGAAGATCAAATAACCGGCAGCCGAGTATTCGGCGTTCGTATCCGCGCGCAGCAGGAAGCTGGTTTGCGGTTGATCGAGCGAACCGAGCTTGATCCCGCTATTCTCCGGTCGTGCCGACCGGGCAAAAAACACAAAGTGACGACCGTCAGGCAGGAAGCGCGGAAAGCTATGCCCTTCCTCAAGCCGCGCAGCATCCAGGCTGGTGACGGGAGTCGGCGCACCGCCTCTCTCTGACACCTGATGAAGTCCAACGCCATTCAGCGCAGGAGCAAAGAGAATCACGCCTGCGCTGCTCCACGT